>NZ_JBEYSU010000025.1:0-92607 GCF_040704235.1 Micromonospora sp. NPDC047707 | reverse complement strand
ACCTCAAAGATCGAGCGAGCTGGGCGATGGCCCGACGGTCACCGGTGCACTCGAACCAACATCAGCTCGAGTGAGACAAGGGTGCACCAATGAGCAGGCATACCGAGCGAACCACCTCCCGCACGGTCGCACGGAGCGGGGTGACGGGGTGAGCGACGTCCTGCGGATCGGCAACGCCTCCGGCTTCTACGGCGACCGGTTCGCCGCCTGGCGGGAGATGCTCGACGGCGGTGAGCTGGACGTGCTCACCGGTGACTACCTGGCCGAGCTGACCATGCTCATCCTCGGCCGGGACCGGATACGCGACCCCGACCTCGGCTACGCGAAGACCTTCCTCCGTCAACTCGAGGGCACGCTGGGCACCGCGCTGGACCGGGGTGTCCGGATCGTCACCAACGCCGGTGGGCTCAACCCCGCCGGCCTGGCCGCCGCCGTCCGGTCGCTCGCCGCGCGGCTCGGGCTGGACGTCAAGGTCGGGTACGTCGAGGGCGACGCCCTCGTCCGGCCGGACGCGCTGACCGCGAACGCGTACCTCGGGGCGTTCGGGATCGCCGCCGCCCTCGACGGCGGAGCGGACGTGGTGGTCACCGGGCGGGTCACCGACGCGTCCCTGGTGGTCGGGCCGGCCGTCGCCCGGTTCGGTTGGAGGCGGGACGACCTGGACGCGCTCGCCGGCGCGACCGTCGCCGGGCACCTCCTCGAATGCGGGGCGCAGGTGACCGGGGGCAACTTCAGTTTCTTCACCGAACTGCCCGACGGCGGGCACCGGCCCGGCTTCCCCCTCGCCGAGTTGCGCGCCGACGGCTCGTCGGTCGTCACCAAGCACCCGGGCACCGGCGGGGCGGTCACCGTCGAGACGGTCACCGCCCAACTGTTGTACGAGGTGGGCGGCCCGGCGTACCTCGGGCCGGACGTGGTGACCCGCCTGGACACCGTGGACCTCACGCAGGACGGGCCGGACCGGGTGCGGGTGTCCGGCGTCCGGGGCACACCGCCGCCGGACACGCTCAAGGTGGGCGTCAACAACCTCGGCGGGTTCCGCAACTCGATGACGTTCGTGCTGTGCGGGCTGGACATTCCCGCGAAGGCGGCCCTGGTCCGCGGTCAGATCGAGGAGGCGGTCGGCAAGGAGGGGCTGGAGTTCGTCCTCGCCCGCACCGATCACGCCGACGCCCACGACACCGAGGCGGCGAGCGCGCTGCTGCACGTACACCTGCGGGACGGCGACAAGGCGCGGGCCGGGCGGGCCTTCTCGGCGGCGGCGGTGGAGCTGGCCCTGGCCTCCTACCCGGGCTGCACGCTGACGACGCTGCCCGGCGACGCGACCCCGTACGGGGTCTTCACCGCCGACACCGTGCCGCAGGACGCGGTGGAGCACGTGGCCGTCCTCCCCGACGGCCAGCGCGTACCGATCCCCCCGCCACCGGTGACGCGTTTGGAAGGGCCCCTTGTACAACACCAGGCGTTAACAAGGGGCCCTTCCTTGCACCGGACCCGGCGCGGCCCGCTGGGGGAGCTGGTGGGGGCGCGGTCGGGGGACAAGGGTGGGGACGCGAACCTGGGTGTCTGGGCGCGGACCGACGCGACCTGGGCCTGGCTGCGCGGCTGGCTGACCGTCGAGCGGCTGGCCGAGCTGCTGCCGGAGACCGCGCCGCTGACCGTCGAGCGGTACGAGCTGCCGAACCTGCGCGCGGTCAACTTCGTCATCCGGGGCCTGCTGGGGCAGGGGGTGGCCGCCTCGACCCGCTTCGACCCGCAAGCCAAGGCGCTCGGCGAACTGCTCCGCTCCCGCGTCGTCGACCTGCCGGCGCTCGGGGAGGCGACGTCATGACCATCGTGGACACCCCAGAACGCCGGCAGCTCCGCGAGCTGACCAGGACTTTTGTGACGAGGGAGGTGCTTCCGCACCTCGACGACTGGGAGCGGGCCGGTGAGGTCCCCCGCGACCTGCACGCCACCGCCGCGAAGCTCGGCCTGCTCGGCATCGGCTTCCCCGAACAGGTCGGCGGCAGCGGCGGCGACCTGCTCGACTCCATCACCGTCACCGAGGAAATCATCCGGTCGGGCGGCTCGTCGGGCCTGATCGCGGCGCTGTTCACGCACGGCATCGCAGTGCCGCACATCGTCGCGGCCGGGAGTGGTGACCTCATCGACCGGTACGTCCGCCCGACCCTCGCCGGCACGATGATCGGCGCGCTCGCCGTCACCGAGCCGGACGGCGGCTCGGACGTCGCGAGCCTGCGTACCACCGCCCGCCGCGACGGCGACCACTACGTGGTGAACGGCGCGAAGACGTACATCACCAGCGGCCACCGCGCCGACTTCGTGACCACCGCGGTCCGCACCGGCGGGCCGGGCGCGGGCGGCATCTCGCTGCTGGTGGTCGAGAAGGGTGCGCCCGGCTTCACCGTCGGGCGGCGGCTGGAGAAGCTCGGCTGGCACTGCTCGGACACCGCCGAGCTGTCCTTCGCCGACGTCCGGGTGCCGGTGACGAACCTGGTCGGCGCGGAGAACACCGGCTTCCTCGCGATCATGCGGAACTTCGCCTCCGAGCGGATCTCCCTGGCCGTCCAGGCGTACGCGACGGCGCAGCGCTGTGTCGACCTGGCCACCCGCTGGTGCCGGGACCGGGAGACGTTCGGCCGCCCCCTCGCGAGCCGGCAGCTCGTCCGGCACCGGCTGGCCGAGATGCACACCCGCGCCGAGGCGGCCCGCGCGTACGTGCTCGCGGTGGCCGAACGCGTCGCCGCCGGGGAGCCGGTGATCAGCGAGGTGGCGATGGCCAAGAACGTCGCCGTGGCCGCCTGCGCCGAGGTGGTCGACGCCGCGCTGCAACTGCACGGCGGCTTCGGCTACCTGCGCGACGCCGAGGTGGAGCGGCACTACCGGGACCAGCGCATCCTCGGCATCGGCGGCGGCACCACCGAGATCATGAACGAGATCATCGCGAAGGGCATGGGCCTGTGACCACACTCGACACCGCGATCGACCCTGCCTCCCCGGCGGTCCTGGCCAACCGGGAAGCCCTGCTGGAACGCCTCGCCGAGCTGGACACCGCGCTCGACCAGGCCCGCGCCGGCGGCGGCGAGAAGTACGTGGCCCGCCACCACAAGCGCGGCAAGTTGCTCCCCCGCGAGCGGATCGAGCTGCTGCTCGACCCGGACAGCCCGTTCCTGGAGCTGTCGCCGGTCGCCGCGTACGGGACGGACTTCCCGGTCGGTGCCAGCGTGGTGACCGGCATCGGCGTGGTCGAGGGCGTCGAGTGCCTGATCATCGCCAACGACCCGACGGTACGCGGCGGCGCGGTCAACCCCTGGTCGCTCGCGAAGACCCGGCGGGCCGGCGAGATCGCCCTGGCGAATCGCCTGCCGATGGTCAACCTGGTCGAGTCGGCCGGTGCGGACCTGCCCACCCAGGCGGAGATCTTCATCCCCGGCGGGCGGGTGTTCCGTGACCTGACCCGGCTCTCCGCGGCGAAGATCCCCACGGTGAGCGTGGTCTTCGGCAACGCCACCGCCGGGGGCGCGTACGTGCCGGGCATGTCCGACCACGTGATCATGATCCGGGACCGGTCGCAGGTCTACCTGGCCGGGCCGCCGCTGGTGAAGATGGCGACCGGCGAGGACGCCGACGACGAGTCGCTCGGCGGGGCGGCCATGCACGCCTCGACGTCCGGCCTGGCCGACTACCTGGCCGAGGACGAGCGGGACGGCATCCGGCTGGCCCGGCAGTGCGTACGCCGGCTCAACTGGCGCAAGCAGGGCCCACCGCCCCGCACGAGCCGCCCGCAACCGCCGAAGTACGACCCGGAGGACCTGCTCGGCATCGCCAGCGCCGACCTCAAGGTGCCGTTCGACCCCCGCGAAGTCCTCGCGAGGGTGCTGGACGGCAGCGAGTTCGACGAGTTCAAGCCGAGCTACGGCACCGCGCTGGTCACCGGCTGGGGCGAGCTGCACGGCTATCCGGTCGGCGTCCTCGCCAACGCCCGGGGCGTGCTGTTCAGCGCGGAGGCGCAGAAGGCGGCCCAGTTCATCCAGCTCGCCAACCAGTCCAACACCCCGCTGATCTTCCTCCAGAACACCACCGGCTACATGGTCGGCACCGAGTACGAGCAGCGGGGCATCATCAAGCACGGCGCCCTGATGATCAACGCGGTGTCGAACTCGACGGTGCCGCACCTGACCGTCAACCTCGGCGCCTCCTACGGCGCCGGCAACTACGGCATGTGTGGCCGGGCGTACGAGCCCCGCTTCCTGTTCACCTGGCCGAACGCCAAGTCGGCGGTGATGGGCCCGGCGCAACTCGCCGGCGTGCTGTCGATCGTGGCGCGGCAGGCCGCCGCCGCGAAGGGCCGCGAGTACGACGAGGAGTCCGACGCCGCGATGCGGATGATGGTCGAGCAGCAGATCGAGTCCCAGTCCGGGGCGCTCTTCCTCTCCGGCCGGCTCTACGACGACGGCGTGATCGACCCCCGGGACACCCGTACCGTCCTCGGGCTCTGCCTGTCGGCGATCCACAACGGACCGGTGAAGGGCGCCGACGGCTTCGGCGTCTTCCGGATGTGAGGGGACCACTCATGATCACCCGACTGCTGGTCGCCAACCGGGGCGAGATCGCGCGCCGGATCTTCGCCACCTGCCGCACCCTCGGCGTGCAGACGGTCGCCGTGCACTCCGACGCCGACGCCGACGCGCCCTTCGTCGCCGAGGCCGACCAGGCCGTCCGCCTGCCCGGGAACACGCCCGCCGAGACGTACCTCCGGATCGACCTCATCCTCGACGCGGCCCGCAAGGCCGGCGCGGACGCCATCCACCCGGGCTACGGCTTCCTCGCCGAGAACGCCGAGTTCGCCACGGCGGTCACCGACGCCGGCCTGACCTGGGTCGGGCCACCCGCCAAGGCGATCGCCGCGATGGGCGACAAGATGGCCGCGAAGGCGCTGCTCGCCGAGGCCGGCGTACCGATGCTGCCCACCTGGACCGACGCCCACCAGGTCACCGACTTCCCGGTGCTGGTGAAGGCGTCCGCCGGGGGCGGCGGGCGCGGCATGCGCGTGGTCCGCGACGCCGCCGGGCTCGCCGAGGCCGTCGCCAGCGCGCGCCGCGAGGCGGCCGCGGCGTTCGGCGACGGCACGGTCTTCATCGAGCGGTACGTCGAACGCGGCCGCCACGTCGAGGTGCAGATCTTCGGCGACGTGTACGGGACGGTGATCGCCCTCGGCGTCCGCGAGTGCTCGATCCAGCGCCGCCACCAGAAGATCGTCGAGGAGGCACCCGGCGTCCTCCCGCCGCACGTGCGGGAGCGGCTGCACGAGGCGGCCGTGGCCGCCGGCCGGGCGGTCGACTACGTCGGCGCCGGCACGGTCGAATTCCTGCTCGCGCCGGACGGCGACATCTTCTTCTTGGAGATGAACACCCGCCTCCAGGTCGAGCACCCGGTCACCGAACTCACCACCGGCCTGGACCTGGTCCGGCTGCAACTGCTCGTCGCCGAGGGCGAGCCCCTGCCGCTGGCGGCGACCCCGCCGCCGGTCGGCCACGCGATCGAGGTACGCCTCTGCGCCGAGGACCCGGCCCAGGGCTACCGGCCGGCGACGGGCACCCTGCACCGGTTCGCCCTGCCCGGCGTGGCTGCCGAGTTCGGTCCGCTGGCCGGGTCGGGCCTGCGGCTGGACTCCGGCGTGGTCGACGGCTCGGCGGTGAGCGTCCACTACGACTCGATGCTCGCCAAGGTGATCGCCTGGGCGCCCACCCGCGCCGAGGCAGCCCGCGTTCTGGCCGGCGTTCTCGCTCGGGCCGAGCTGCACGGCGTGGCGACCAACCGGGACCTGCTGGTCCGCGTCCTGCGCAGCCCGGAGTTCGCCGCCGTCGACGTCGACACCGGCTTCCTGGACCGGCACCCCGAGGTCTTCGAGCCCCTGCTGCCGGCCGAAGTGGTCCCCCTGGTCGCCCTGGCGGCGGCCCTCGCCTCGGCGGCCGACCGCCGCGCTTTCGCGTCGGTGCTGGCCGGGCTGCCGTCCGGCTGGCGCAACGTCCCCGCCTTTCCGCAGGTCGCTCGCTTTGCCGGACGGGACGGCGGCGAAATCGAGGTCTGCTACCGGCTGGACCGCGCTGGGCGGCTCGCCGAATGGTCGACCTCGCCGGCCGCCTCCGGACGGACTGCCTCGGCGGGATCCCCGACTTCTGGCACCGACCCGGCCGCCAGGGGCGGGGTAGGCGGCGACACCACGTCGGGCGGCGGCTCGCCGACACCGGCCGGCGAGGGCACGAACTCCGACGGGTCCGGCGGTGCGCCGGCCGTCGCCCTGGTCGAGGCCGCCCCGGAGCACGTCGTGCTCGACGTGGACGGGGTGCGGCGGGCGTACCGCGTACACCGTCAGGGGTCGGAGATTTTCGTGGACGGCCCGGGCGGGGCGGCGAGCCTGGCCGAGCTGCCGCGCTTCCCCCTGACCACCGCGGAGCTGGCCGCCGGGTCGCTGCTCGCGCCGCTGCCCGGCGCGGTGACCCGGGTACACGTCGAGGTCGGGCAGCGGGTCGCCGCCGGTGACCTGCTGCTGACCCTGGAAGCGATGAAGCTGGAACACCCCGTGCTCGCCCCCACCGACGGCGTGGTCGCCGAGCTGCCCGTCGCCGCCGGCGGCCAGGTCGACACCGGCGCCGTGCTGGCCGTGGTCAACCCCCTTGAGGAGGCTCAGTCATGAACTTCGACCTCACCCCCGAGCAGGACCAGCTCCGCGACGCCGTGCGGGCGCTGGGCAAGCGGTACGGCCACCGGTACTTCGTGGAGAAGGCCAAGGCCGGCGAGCACACCACCGAGCTGTGGAACGAGGCCGGCCGGCTGGGCTACCTGGGCGTGAACATCCCGACCGAGTACGGCGGCGGGGGCGGCGGCATCACCGAGCTGGCCATCGTCTGCGAGGAGCTGGCCGCGGCCGGCTGCCCGCTGCTGCTGCTCGTGGTCTCCCCCGCCATCGCCGCCACGGTCATCAACCGGCACGGCACCGACGAGCAGCGCAAGCGCCACCTGCCCGGCTTGGCGGACGGCTCCCAGAAGATCGTCTTCGCGATCACCGAACCGGAGGCCGGCTCGAACTTCCACCGCCTCGGCACGGTCGCCCGCCGCGACGGCGACGACTGGGTGCTCTCCGGCCGCAAGTGCTACATCTCCGGGGTCGACGACGCCGGCCACGTGCTGGTGGTGGCCCGCACCGAGGACGCGGTGAGCGGCAAGCTCAAGCCGGCGCTGTTCATCGTGCCGACCGACGTGGCCGGGCTGACCTGGTCCAAGCTGGACATGGAAATCTTGTCCCCGGAGAACCAGTTCCTGCTCTACCTGGACGACGTCCGCCTGCCCGGTGACGCGCTGGTCGGCGAGTCGGTGGAGGCGGGTCTGCCGGCCCTGTTCTCCGGTCTGAACCCGGAACGGATCACCGTCGCCGCGATGGGCGCCGGAACCGGCCGGTACGCGATCGAGCGCGCGTCGGAGTACGCGTCGACCCGTGCGGTGTGGGGTGGGCGGACGATCGGCTCCCACCAGGGGGTGTCGCATCCGCTGGCGCACGCGGCGGTGCAGGTGGAGCTGGCCCGGCTGATGATTCAGAAGGCGGCGGTGCTGTACGACGCCGGCCGCGACCTGGAGGCCGGCGTCGCCGGCAACATGGCGAAGTACGCGGCCGGCGAGGCGGCGGCTCTGGCCGTGGACACGGCTGTCCAGGCGCTCGGCGGAGCCGGCATGACCACGGAGTACGGAGTGGCGACGCTGCTCGGGGCGGTACGGGCGGGCCGGATCGCCCCGGTCAGCCGGGAGATGATCCTCAACTTCGTCGCCCAACACGTCCTCGGCCAAGACAAGTCTTATTGAGAGAGCTCGATCGGCCATTCGTAGGGCCATCTTGGCCTGTTGGGCGATGTATCCCACTGGGCCTCGTTACAAGATGCGATATGGCCATGTTCCAGCGATGGTTCGGTAGTGCGCGCCGAGCCACATCGGTCGTGAACCCGCCGAAGACGAAGGCGCAGCCGTCGACGCCGGTGCTCCTTCCCGGGGGAGAGGACCTCGAGGTCGTCGGTGAAAGCAACTATCAGGAGGCTCTCTGGCAAGTCGTCGGGGGGCGGACGCGGGAACGCATCCGATGCAGCATCCATGCTGTTCTGATTCCCGAAACCGATAACCCGTACGATTCCAATGCCATCTCAGTCTGGATTTCAGGTTCGAGAGTCGGCTACCTCTCGCGTGCCGATGCGGCTGACTATCGTTCGGGACTGCTGGCGCTTGAAGCGCGGCATGGGCGGCGTATCGCCCTCGGTGGCGTGGTTGTCGGCGGTGGAATTAGATCGGACGGACCGGGCATGCTCGGCGTCTGGCTGTCCCACAACCCGCAAGACTTCGGCTTGGCGCAGGTTGTGGCTCCCGAGCCGGTATTGCAGCTAACGATGCGTACGGGCCTGTCTGCGGCGGCCGCTACGGACGCCGATGACGATTCCTACGACCTTTCTTGGTACCAAGATCTACCTGTGGACCATCTTGCCGCCATCAAGAAGCTCACGGTCCTGCTTCGAGAGGATCCCGACCCAATCGATCGTCATTTCATGTTCTGTGAACTGGAACGACGGCTATACCGCTCCCGTGACGCGTTCGACTCGGCGCTAGAGCAATACGACTCGGCCTGTCGGCAGCACGATGCCGAGATGGACGTGATCCGAACGGCCCTCTTCGAGAAGTTTCAAGTGATTCCGCTGCTCGAATCGTACACCCAGATGGCCATACGCCAACAAAAGGCCAAGAACTGGGACCAGGCGCTCTGGTGGGCCAGGCGCGGTATCGCTTTGTACGGTTCGGATGCCGCCCGGCCCGAGGCAGTATCGGATCTTGAAAAGCGCGTCGCGGCCTACACCCGAAAGCTGGAGGGCGCGGGTGAGCAGTCAGGACGACGGCGCGACAGTGCACAGAACGACAAGGCGGCCAAGCACTCGGCTGAGAAGCAGCGGATCGCCGCCGCCGGAACGGCAGTGGTGGAAATCCTCGTCTGTCGTAGTTGCGGCGGTTCCTTCGAGAGGATCCGTACCCGAGGCCGAAAACCGACCCAGTGCGAAGCGTGCCGGTAGCCCGACTCATCGCCTACGTCCCGTCGTGACGGACCGGCTCAACTCGGTACAGCAGCGGAGTACAGCAACCGACGACACCGAGCGGCGCTATGGCGGCCTCCATCGGACCGTCGACCAGCGGGACAAGCCAGACCAGACCGCATTGCCGATCTCTGGGGGTCAAGGGGTCGTCGGTCCTCGACGGTGACGTCGATCATGTGGCATTCGACCGAAAGGCGAGGGAGGTCGCTAGGACTCGTGCTGTCCTTCAAAGCGCCGCCTACCGCAGTCTGGCTGAGCGCCAAGCAGGACTGGGGCTGAAGGACTTTGACTAGTCCTGCCTGCCTCAGTTGGCCTACACCGTGGATGAATGCCGGCAGCAGCGCCCGAGTGTCATCTGCTCCGATCGTGTCCACTGGTACATGCGGTGATCGCGGTGGAACTCCAGAAGACCAAGACGATCCAGGGTTAAGGTCACCGGGTCCACCTCAAGTTGGGCCAGTGCTGTGGCGATGGGTCCCGCAGGTTGAATGGCGTTTGAGTAGGCCAGGCTGACGTGTGGGCGATAGCCCTGCCTACGCTCCGGCGTCAACTCCACGACATCGGCTCCTAGCACTTCCCCGATGGCCGCTCTGACCACCTCCCTTACAGCAGCAATGGGTGCCGGCGGCTCGGCTAGCAGGTACACAGCTTCGGGTCGCACGACGGGTCGGTGGAACGTCACGACCGGTGCGGGCACCTGCGCCAGCTTCCCGCGGATTGCCTGCTTCAGCAGGGCAACCTGCTCCTCGTCTACTTCATCGACGAAGTCGATTCCCTGCATGGTCAGGTGGAGCCAGGCTGCGGGTATGAGATCGAGGCGCGGGAACGGGCGCAGCACCTCTTGGTAGCGCTGCACCAGCTCCACCAGTTCGCTGTGATCGCCCATGACGAAGTGGCAGGCGTAGAAGTGGCGGCCCACTCGCCAGCCCGGCCGCCACCACCAGTGGTCCCGCATCTGGTCGACGTGCTCGACAGAAGCAGACACGATGCCCCCTAGCTAGATGTCCGAGAGTCCATCGGCGTCCTCGGCCTCCTGGGTCACGTCGTACTCATCGATGATCTCGATGCGGTCGGCCGGCCACACCGACTCGGAGACTTCGAGGAGGGTGTCATCCTCTGCTTTGGCGACGTGGATCAGGTGGGCCACGCCCGTGCCGCGCGGAATCTGGAGGGCGTCCGCCTCGGCGGGCGTCGGCATCCTCCACCGCCAGTGGTCTCGCGCGTGTCTGTACTGCTTGCCGCTCAACTCCTCCACGCAGAGAAACAGCGCCTTGGGCACTACCGTGGGCTCCTCCAGGAGGGTCCCGCCGGCGAACTCCAACGGCAGATAGCTCGCGCCGACCTCCTGGGGCTTGCCCGTCTCGCGGTCGAACAGCACGCGACACCGAATGACCACCTCGTCACCCGTCTCCATGCCCGACGCCTCCGCGACGTGCTCGGGGACCGGGCCCCGCCCTGCAAAGGGGATCTCATGCCGCAGGTGCGCCGTGAGCAGCTTGCCATCCGTGCGGGCGCGCCCGTAGCGATCGCGGGAACGACGTTGGAGCCGGCGGTTGGCGCTGACGAAGGTGCCGACGCCGTGGCGAGCCTCAACGATCCCTTCGGCACGCAGAACCCGGATGGCGCTCCGCATCGTCTCAAGCGACAGGCCGGGGAAGGCCACCCGGAAGCGCTCAAGCAGTGCGGCTTCGGCCGGCAGCCGTTCCCCTGGCTTGTAGATGCCGTTCTTGATGTCCCGCCGTAGCTCATCTGCAATGCGCTGATACTTGGGCGCCTTCGCTCCCAGATCGCCAGTCATCTTGACCTCCCTCCGACATTCTAGTCCTCTAGAGGACTTGACGCTGTCCGGCGATCGGCCCTACCTTCTCCTCAGGCAACTCCTCTAGAGGACTAGAGGACCCAGCCAAGAAGTTGGATGAGAGTGGCGGCCGGATGACCGTGCGTGGCCCGGCCGCCATGCCCCTCACACGAGGAGGGCCGGATGAGCAGGCACGTCACCTACGACCAGTACGTGGCCGCAGTTGCCCTGACGATGGCCCGCCGGCACCGTCCCGTGTGGTCATGGCAGAAGTGGCAGCGGGTCTGCCGATGCGGAAGCACGCTGCCCTGCCAGGCAAGACATCGCGTCTCGATCAATCGGGGCCACTGGCCAGGTGCAGGCCGATGACCACGCACGGGCCGGTCCTGCCAATCTGGACGTGCGGCGGCTGCGGCGCCCCCTGGCCCTGCCGCACCCGACGCAACGAACTCAAAGCCGAGTACCAGGACGCCCCCGTATCCCTCGCGCTCTACCTCGGCTCCTGCCTCGTAGCCGCGACTCAGGACATGTCCTGGGCACCGGCCGGCCTGCTCCACCGCCGCTTCCTCGGCTGGCTCCCATGACCGACCTGCGAGCCGGCGACCTGCTCCACATCGGCCGAGCCGCCAGCGTCCAGTTCCTGAACCCGATCTGGTTCCGCCTGATCAGAGTCCTCGACTGGGTGTACGACGGCTGGGTCTGGCTCGACGGCTACCAGCTCAACGCCAAGGGCGATGCCATTGCCCGCCGCACGATCTACGTACAACAGGCAGGACTCACCGGCACGCAGCATCCACCCGGTGCACCGGGCGGACCCGCCGGCCCAGCCCCTCCAACAGTGAGTCCTCGACATGGAAGTCGTGGATCCGCAGCCGGTGTCGGGGCAGCTCCTCCTCCGAAGGGCAGAGCACCTGCGCGCGCACCTGTCCCACCGGCACGTAGCGCACACCGCCGCGCTCCTGGAGGATCACCATGTTGACGTCGTCGGTGGTCACCACGTGCCCCCGGATGTCCTCGGAAACCCCGGCAGAGGCCCCGGCGGAGTCCCCGACCGTCGTCACGGTGAGCGGCAGCACCGGCGTGCTGATGACCGGCAGTGCCACCCACACCAGCATGGCCAGCACGGCGAGCTGGGTGAGCGAGGCGAGCGGCCGGATCACCACCCCGGGCAGCGGTCCGGCGATGAAGAGCGCCAGCAGCGGCGGTACGACCAGCAGCACGATCGCCAGCCACTCTTCGAGCCGCCATGCGTCCCGCAACGTCGGCACGAGCAGGAACAGGTAACCGCCGAACACCGCCGCGATGACGAGCACCCGGGCCACGGGTTGCTCGTGCAGCCGTTCCGGCCGCACCTGGAACGCCGCGAAGGCCGCCGGCACCAGTAGCGGCAGGTACAGCAGCGGCCAGGTGACCAGGGCCATCAGGAAGCTCGCCGCCACGAACCAGGTCGGCGTGACCTCCACCCAGCGGGCGAAGAGGGGCCGGCGCGCGGCACCTTCCGTGCTGGCGGCGAGCACCGCCCCGAGTGCGAAGACCGCGACGAGCGCGGTGGCGAGCAGACGGGCCGCCGTGGTGAGAAACCCGGCCAGCAGGTTGATCGGCCCGACGTTGGCCACCAGCAGCAGCGTCGTCTGCAACTCGCCGCCGGCCTCGACCCCGAGCCGGAGCACCGAGAAGATCGCCGGCACGCCGACCACGGCCGTCCAGAACGACTGGCTGGCCCGCGCCCGCCGCTCCACCTGGTCCCAACCGCCGGCGGGTGCCGTCCGGGCGGCGACGGGAGCCGGCCGCCCCGCAGCCGACGGCGGAGACCCGACCGGCAACTCCTGCGCCGGTACCTGCGCCGCGCCCGCCGCCGACGGTGACGGCGACGGCGGGACAGGTGCAGGAGGCGAGGCAGCCGGTGGTGCCGGCGAACGCGGTACTGGCGGCGTCGGGCCGCCGGCGTCCGGGTCACCGGAGGCAGTGGCCGCCGCCGTGCTCATCGCCGTGGCGCCTTGTCGTCGAAGTCGACCAGCTTCGGTACGTCGAGCGGCTGCGGCTGCCGTTTCTCCGCGCGCAGCCACGGCCCGAGCGTCCGGTTGTACGCGGTCTGCCACGGGCTGGTCTGCCCGTTGCGCCCCTGCTGGTAGCTCTTGTCGAGGAAGTACGCGACCAGGTCGCGCAGCGCCGGGTCGCCGATCGGTACGCCGACGCCGAGCAGTTCGCTGGTGCCGAACGGCATGTCGACGATCTCGAACTCGGTCGGGTGGCGGGCCAGGAAGCCGGCGAGGATCGTCTCGTCGGAGCTGACGGCGTCGTACTTTCCGGCGCGGATGCCCTCGACGCAGTCCCAGACGTCCTTCACCACGACCGTGGGGACCTGGTGTTTCTCCAGTTCCGCCTCGGTGGTGGAACCGCCGCTGGTGCAGATCTTGTACTTCGGGTTCCGCAGGTCCTCGATGGTGCGGATCGCGTCCTTGTGCCGGGTCGGGACCAGCACCTCCTGGGTGGTGACGAAGTACGGCCCGGCGAAGCTGACCAGCTTCTTGCGCTCGTCGGTGATGGAAAAGCTGGAGACCACGAAGTCGACGACGCCGCCCTGGAGGGCGGGGATGCGGTCCTCGGTGGACACGTTCACGAACTCGACCCGCTGCTCCCCCTCGTACCCGAGGGAGGCGGCGATGTAGCGGGCGATCTCGACGTCGAAGCCGATGTGCGCCCCGTTGCGGACCTCGCCCATCAGCGGCTCGTCGTCCGCCACCCCGATCCGCAGGACGGGCTGGCCCCAGATGTGCGACTCGCGGAGCTTCTCCTGCACCGAGGGCAGGTCCGGCTCCCGCTGGCTGTCGCAGCCGGCGGCCGCGGCCAGGAGCAGCGTCGTCGCCACGGCGACGGTGGTGGCGACCGAACGGAACCGGGACATGGATCACCTCGCTACGCGGCGGAGCCTGTGGGAAACCGACGGTAGCGGGCGCCGTCGAGCGCGAGAAAGAACCGGGGTACGGCAGGCGCCCGATCGCCCGCCGTACCCCGGGGTCTGTCAGCGCACCGTCAGCGTGCCGACCGCGGGCAGCGGCGCCACCACCGGCGGGAGCTGCTTGCGGTCACCGCGCCGCGCGCCGTCCTGGGCGCGCTGGTCCTTCGACGCCCGCTCGGTCGCCGCCGGCGCCTCCAGCGGCACGAACGGCTGGATGTCACCGGTGCAGACGGTGCCCTTCGCGGGCAGCTTGCCCCGGATCAGGTACGCGTCGACCGCGCCGGTCACACAGGCCGACGTCCCGTACGCGGTGTGGCCCCAGCTGTCGCTGCTGAGCAGGCGGCTGTTCGGCAGGAGCTTCGCCGCGGCGACCGCGCCCCGGTAGTTGGTGGCCGGGTCCCAGTAGTTGCCGACCACCAGCACCGGCGCGCTCGTCTTCCGGTTGAACGGCCCGGTGTACCGGTCCTCGTCGCGCACCGTCCACGTGTCGCGGGCGCACGGCGAGGTGGCCCACGTCCACAAGCGACCGAAGTACGGGTCCCGCTTGTCGGCCTTCGCCGCCCGCGCCGGCCACGAGCCGGCGTTCTTGGGGTGGTTGCCGTCGGTGCAGTCCACGCCGAGGAAGGTCTCCAGCCCGTTGTTGTACGGGAAGTCGAACTTCCGCTGCTGGCGCGCCTGCGCGGCGAGCCGGACCACACCGGCCTTCGCCTCGGTCTTCGCGGCCGAGGAGGCGGCCGGGTCGGTCAGCACCAGCAGCTCGGCGGTGAGGCCGACGACCTGCTCGTACCCGAACGGGCCGTAGAGGCCACCCAGGGTGGCTCCGACGAAGTCCGCGTAGGTGACGGTGAACTGGCCCAGGTCGGGGTCGTCGATGACGACCGGCTTGGCCCGCAGGCGCCTGGCCACCAGGTCGTACGAGGCGACCGGGTCCCCGGCGGCCAGGGAGCACAGCTCCTCGCCGGCCTTCTCACACCGGTCCAGGATCTCGCGCAGCGCCTTGTACGCGCCCTGGGCGCTGCGCATCCGGTCCTCCTGGGTGACGTTGCGCGCCTTGCCCTGCCCCACCCACGCGTTCGGGTCGAGCACACCGTCGATCACCAGGGCGCGGACCCGGTCCGGGAACATGTTCGCGTAGTACTGCCCGAGGATGCTGCCGTAGCTGAACCCGAGGTACGTCAGCTTCCGGTCGCCGACCGCCCGGCGCAGCACGTCCATGTCGCGGGCGACCTCGGCGGTGGACATGGCGCCGCTGAGCGGCTTCCCCGTCGTGGAGCAGCCCTTCCCGACCGCCTTCGAGGACGTGACGTACGCCTTCTCCTCCGCCTTCGTCCAGGGGAACGCCACGTTCAGCCCGGCGTACGCCTTGGTCTGCTCCTTCACCGACGGGAAGCACCGCACCTGCTCGCTGGCGGCGACGCCGCGCGGGTCCACACCGACCACGTCGAAGCGGTCGAGCACCTCGTCGCCGAGGAAGTACGGGGCCGCGAGCGCGATGTCGGTGCCGGAGCCACCCGGGCCGCCCGGGTTGACGAAGAGGCTGCCGATCCGGTTCTTCTGGTCGCGGGCCTTGACCCGCAGCAGGGCGATCTCGGTCGTCGCGCCCTTCGGCTGGTCGTAGTCCAGCGGCAGCTCGACCGTGGCGCACTCGGCGTAGTCGTAGCACGCGTACCAGTCCAGCTTGGGCGTGGGGACGCGGTCGACCCGCCGCGCCTCGGCGGGGCTGGTGCGGTCGGACGTGACGGGCCGACCCCAGCCGGCCTGCGCGGGTGCGACCGCGAGTCCGCTGAGGAGGATGCCGGCGATGCCGGCGGCGGCGAGGGACCGGGTTCGTCGTGGCATGTGGACGCCTTCCGGTGGACGACAGGGAACTCGTCGAGGTGTCGCTCGACCCCCGTCACTCTAGAGATCGCAGGCAATGAATGTCGCGCCCGCAAGAGCCGCATTTCAGACAACATGCGCGACGGTGTAACGAAAAGTTCATGCCCGACGCTGTTATCGACCCGATCTCGACCGTCGACGGGTCGGCGGGTTGACAGCCGGCTATCCATGGACATCCTGGACGGGTGACGGAACGCAGGCCCGACGCGCGGCTGGTGGCGCTCGTCGCAGGAGTGGCGGCGGTCGCTCTGCTCGTGACGCTGCTCGTGCTGCGCCGCCAGGATCTCCTCGCGGTCATCCTGGCGCTGCTCTGCGTCCTGTCGACGGCGGTCTGCGGCGTGGCCGTGGCGGCCGCCCGGGACGGCCGTGAGCCGCCCGCCGTCCCCGTGTCGCCCCCGACGGCCGACGCCCTGCACGCCGTCGACGCCGACACGCTGGAAACCCTCGGCAACCGGGAGGCGGTGCGCGCGATGCGCGACCGCTACCGGGGGCCGTCAGCTGACGAAGGTCGGTGACGCGAGCGCGTCCAGGCCGCGCCCGGCCAGGCAGCGGTAGGTCCGGTCGGCGGCGTCCGGCGGGAGCACCTCCAGGTTCCACCCGTCGGTGTACGTCATGCCGCTGGTCAACCGGAAGGTCGTCGCGTTGCAGACACGCCGTACGGCGGGGTCGCTGCTGACCTCGTCGTAGCCGGCACCGAGCAGCGTGTCGGGCAGCACGCCCTCGACGTAGCTCTCCCACGTGTGCTCGCCGGCACACGGCACCCGCGCCGCCCGGGCCCGCGCACCACGCACCTCCATCGGCCCGAAGCACTCCAACTCGTCGCCGCACCGCGCCCCGGCGGGCAGCTCGGCCACCTGCGCACAGGCCGGCCGCAGGTGGGACGCGACGTCGGTGGTCGGCGGCGGCAGCGGCGCGGTCGCCCCGGCGGCCAGCCAGGCACCGGCACCGGCCGCGGCGGCGAGCGCGACCACACCGGCGCCGCCGAGGAACCAGCGGCGCCGGCGCCGCCCGTCGGTCGGCACGGTCGGGTGCGGGTCCTCCACCGGCGGGCGGGGCGCGGGCCGGGCGGACCGGCCGAGGGCGTACGGCCCGGACGACGTGCCTCCACCGTGGACCGGGGAACTGCCGTGACCGGGCACCGCGCCGCTGAGCGGCAGGTCGGCCAGCAGGGCCTTCAGCTCGGCCGCGGACGGCCGCGCCCCCGGATCGTTCGACATGCCGGCGCGGAGGATGTCGACCAGGTCCTCCGGCACACCGGGCAGGCCGGGGACCGGCTGGTGGAACATCTCCAGCACGGTGACCAGGCTCGGGTTGCGCTCGGAGCGCCAGCGGGGCGGCCGGCCGTGCATCACCGCGTAGAGGGTGGCGCAGAGCGCGTACACGTCGACGGCTGGCGAGGGCGGGCTGTGGTTGAACATCTCCGGTGGCGCGTACGCCGGGGTGAGCACCTCCAGGGCGACCGAGGCGTCGCGCATCTCGGCGACGACGGCGAGCCCGAAGTCGGCCAGCACCGCCGGGTTGAAGTGCGAGTAGAGGATGTTCGCCGGCTTGACGTCGCGGTGCAGCACGCCGGCCGCGTGGGAGTGGGCGATCGCGTCGGCGATCTTCACCCCGAGGTCGCGGGCCTCCAGCGGGCCGAGCGGGGACGTGCGCATGCGCTCGGCGTACGACCCGTCGCAGAGTTCCATGATCAGGTAGGGGTGCTGGTCGACCGTGACCCCGACGTCGAAGAGGTCGACCACGTGCGGGTGCGACGACATCCGCCCCGCCGCGCGCGCCTCCCGGAGGAACCGCGCCTGGTCCCGCTCGCTGTCCAGCGTGCGGTTCTCCACCTTGACCGCCACCTCGCGCCCCACCGAGATCTGGGTGGCCTTGTAGATCGTCGCGTAGCCGCCCCGGGCGAACACCCGCAAATCAGTCAGACCAGGCACGATGGGCATCGGCAGGGCGCCGGGCGGGGTGTCGGTCACAGCTTGAAAATACCGAATCCGGCCGGCCGCTCAGTGAACCGCGTCCGCCGCGGACGGCGGCGCGGCCCGATCAGCGGGCGTCGTGGCGGTGGCGGCCGTCGATGCGGCGCCACCCCGGCGGGCGTCCCACCAGAGGCCGGCGGCGGTCGCCAGCGCGCCCAGCCCCTCCCAGGCGGCCACCCCGAAGAACCGGCCCGGCGCGACGTCGGCCAGCACCGCGATGGTGAACACGGTGAAGGTGACCAGCCGGAACCAGACGGTGAACCGGTAGAAGGGCCGCCACTCGGTCGCGGTGGCGAGCAGGTAGTAGACCCCCATGTTGAACGAGGCCATCGAGGACGCCGTCAGGAAGGTGCCGGTGTAGTCACCGGCCGCCCGCGACGCGGGCACCTCGAAGCCGAGCAGTCGCAGCAGCGCCTCCGGCCAGATCAGCCCGACCGCGCCCATGACCAGCGCGAGTACGCCAAAGACCGCGATCGTCCAGCCGGCGGCGGAACGCGGCAGCTTCATCGGACCCCTCCCCGGCCGGCGCGGTCGTGCCCCGCGTCCGGCCCCCACACGCTAACGACCGCCCCCGACAACCACATCGGCGAAACCGTCAAAACCTGTGCCACACGGCAGTTCGGCTCGGGCGGCGGCGCTCAGATCGTGAGGCGGGCGCGGAGCGCGTCGGCGTTGCGGCGTTCGCTGCGCTGCTCGGTGGCGTACGCCAGGCGGACCGCCTCCTCCGCGCTGGCCAGCGCCTCGACGGGACGGCCGCAGGCGGCGAGCGCCTCGGCGAGGACGCTGGCCGCGATCACCTGGCTGCGCACGTCCTCCGCCGGGGCGGCGACGGCCCGTCGCGCCCAGTCCAGCGCCTGCTCCCGCTGGCCGTACGCGAGCAGGGCGGACGCGTACCGGGCCAGCGTCTGGCGGCGGGAGAAGAGCAGCGACGGCGCGTTGAGAGCGGCCGTGGCGACCGGGGCGAGCAGCCCGACGGCGGTGCCCGGATCACCGGCGGCGAGCCGCGCGGTGGCCAGCAGCACCCGCGGCGCCACCTGGGCGGGAGCCTGCGGGTTGTGCGGCTCGACGGCGGTCAGGACGGCGCGGGCGTCCCGCTCGGCGAGGTCGTGGGCGCCCATGTCCAGCGCCACGAACCCGCGCAGCGTGCCCGCCATGCCGGTGAGCAACGGGTGCGAGGTGCGGTTGGCGAACCCCAGCGCGTCGGTGAGCAGGTCGGCGGCGTGCTCCGGCTCGCCCAGGCTCCGCGCGATGACGCCCCGCACCACCAGCGCGAAACCACGCCCCCACTCGTCGGAGACGGCGGCGAAGTCCCGGTACGCGCGCCGGGCCAACCGGTCCGCCTCCGCCAGGTCGCCGAGCTCGGCGGTGGCGAACGCCTCCACCCCGCGCAGCGTGCCCACCGCCCACTCCTCGCCGACCCGCTCCCCGAAGGGCAGGAAGACCTGCGCCAGCCGGCAGGCCTCCCGCAGCCGGCCGGCGAGCAGCCGGGCGAACGCGGTCGTGCCGCGCAGCCAGGCCCTCCCGTACGGGTCCTTCAGCTCGGCGAACAGCCGGGCGGCCCGGCTGAGCACGGCGTCGGTGCCGGCGAAGTCCCCCCGGGTGGTGGTGACCCAGGCCAGGTTCTGCAACGACCAGGCCTGCCCGCGGCGGTCCTGCACCGACAGGCTGACCTGGTACGACGCGGCGAGCCGGCTGCTCGCCTGGCCGAGCCGGCCGGCGATGAAGTCGGCCATGCCGAGGCGGCGCATCGCCGAGGCACGCAGCGTCGGCAGCCCGTGCGCGGTGGCCACCTGCAACGCCTCCTGCCAGCAGGCCACCGCCCGGCCGTGGTCGCCCATCGTCTGGTGCGCCTGGCCGGCGAGGAGCAGGGCGCTGGCCCGGGTCGCCGCCTCGTCGCCCGCGTTGGCGGCGATCTTCTCGGCGGAGGCGAGCGCGTCGGCCGGACGGCCGATCTGGAGCAGTGCCCGCGCGTGCACCACCCGGTCGGCCGCCGGCACGGCGCCACGGGCCAGTTCGGCGGCGCGTTCCGCGTACTCGACGGCCATCGCCGGCTCGCCGGCCTGCAGGGACCGGCGGGCGGCGCGGCCCAGCGCGGCGATCCCCAGCGGGACCACCGTCCGGGCGGGCGCGTCCGGGCGCAGGCCGACCGCGTCGGCGAGCGCGGTGGCCCGCTCGACGTGCGCGGCCACGAAATCGTCCCGGGCCGCCTCGGTGAACCCGCCGGGCACCGGAGCGCCGGCCGGCGGGTCGGCCGCGGCCCAGCGGGCGAGCGCGGCGTGCCGCTCGGCCAGTTCCGCCTTGCTCACCCCGGAGTACGCGGCCTCCCGCATCAGCGGGGTGGCGAACGCGTACCCGGCGCGGGTGCGGTGCAGCATGCGCCGTTGCAGCAGCTCCTCGACGGCACGTTCCAGCTCGACGGCGACGACCGCCGCCGGCCGGCCGTCCCGGCCGGCGCGCTGCTCGCGGAGCGCCTCCAGGGTGCCGGCCGGCACGCTGTCCCCGACGACCGCCGCGTCTCGCAGCGCCGACCGGGCGTCCGGTGGCAGCGCGTCGATACGCGCGGCGAGCACGGCGGCCAGGTCCCTGGAGAGCAGCCGGCTGCCGAGCGAGCCCGGCGCGAGCCGCCACGAGTTGCCGGTGCCCGCGGTGAGCGCGCCCCGCTCCATCAGCAGCGTGACCAGCTCGGCGAGGTAGAACGGGTTGCCCTGCGCGGTGGCGAGCAGCCGGTCGGCGTCGGCCTGCGGCAGCCGGCCGCCACCGAGGTAGCTGGTGAGCAGCCGGGCCGCGTCGGCGCCGCGCAGCGGGGGCAGGGCGTGGACCTCGGCGTCCGAGACGCGGGTCAGCGCGCCGGCCGTACGCACCAGCTCGGGCCGGCCGAGCAGCAGCACCAGCACCGGGCCGCTGAGCCGGTTGAGGGTCAACCCGAGCGCCTTGATGGTCTCGGCGGTGGCGTCGTGCAGGTCGTCGACGACGACCGCCAGGGGCGCCTCACCGGCGAGGGCGCTGAGCAGGTCGGCCACCGCGTTCGGCACCGCCTCGGCGTCGACGGCCTGCCCGGCGGAGCTCCACTCGCCCTGGTCGGTGGGGCCGCCGGCGGGCAGCTCCGCGTACCCGAGGAGGGCCAGCAGCTGATCGGTGGCGATCGGGGCGGGCTCGCCCCCGGCCCGGCCGAGCCGCTGGCCGAGCCGGCGCAGCCGCTCCTCGACGGCGGGACGGGTCAGCGCGGTGGCCGCGTCGGTGGGCAGGCCGACCGCGGCGCGCACCAGGTCCGCGAGGGGCGCGAGCCGGCGCCGCTCGCCGAAGGCCGCGCACCGGACGGAGAGCACCCGCGCGCCGGTGTGGGCGGCGAACCGGCCGGCGCCCACGTCGTAGCCGGCGGCGAGGCGCTCCACCTCGGCGGCGAAGCGGGACTTGCCGATGCCCGCCTCGGCCGTCATCAGCAGCACCCGGGGCTCGCTGCGGTCGACCACCTCGGCCAGCCGGCCGGCCACCCGGCCGATCTCGGTCTCCCGGCCCACGAAGGGGGCCTCGTCGCCGAGGCCGGACCGGGTGCCCGGGGCGTCCAGGAGGCCCAGCAGCTCGTACGCCTCGACCGGCTCCCGCTTGCCCTTGAGCCGCAGCGGGCGCAGCGCCCGCCAGGACGCGACGTGCCGGGTGGCGGCGGCGGTCCGCGCGCCGCCGTACACCGCGCCGACGGCGGCGGCGTCGGCCAGCCGGGCGGCGGTGTTGACCGTGTCGCCGATGACCGTGTACTCGATCGCGGCCTGGATCCCGGCGATCACGTCCCCGGTGTTCAGGCCGACCCGCAGGCCCAGCGGCGCGCCGCCGCCGCGCTCGTCGTCCAGCACCCGGCGGACCGCCCGCTGCATCGACAGCGCGGCCCGCACCGCCCGCTCGGCGTCGTCCTCGTGGGCGACCGGCGCGCCGAAGACCGCCATGATCCCGTCGCCGGTCAGCTTGTCGACGTGCCCGCCGAAGGTCTTGACCGCACCGGCGAGCGCGGCCAGCACCCGGTCGGTGACCGCACCGACCCGCTCCGGGTCGAGATCCTCCGACCAGGAGGTGAAGTCGGACAGGTCGCCGAAGAGCACGGTGACCACCCGGCGCTCGGTGGCCGGGAGCGTCGCGGCGGCCGGCAGCGCAGCCCCGCAGTTGTGGCAGAACCGCGCGCCGGGTACGGCGACGGTTCCACACACCGGGCAGGTCACGTCTGCTCCAACCCCGCGCCGGTGTCGCCGGATTCCCGGCCCAGGTACTCGAGCTGCGCCCGCACCGACCACTCCGCCGCCCACCACAGCGAGCGGTCCACGTCCGCGTACACGATCGCGACGACCTCGGCGGCGGTGGTTGCGCCGGCGTCCAGCGCGGCCCGAACCTGGTCGAGCCGCGCCCGCCGGTGGGCCAGGTAGAACTCGGCCGCCGCGGCGCAGTCGGCCAGCGCCGGGCCGTGGCCGGGCAGGGCCGGGATCCGGGCGTACGTCGAGAGCAGCTCCAGGCTGCTCAGATAGTCCCCGAGGTGCCCGTCCGGGTGGGCGACGACGGTGGTGCCGCGGCCCAGGATCGTGTCGCCGGTGAGGACGACGCGCTGGCCCTGGTGCTCGACCAGGAAGCAGACGGAGTCACCGGTGTGGCCGGGCGTCGGCACCAGCCGCAGGTCGATGCCGGGGACGGCGGGCGGCGTACCGATGCCGACCGGCTCCGCGGCGATGGTGTGCGCGGGGTCGGCGGCGCGGACCGGAACCCCGCCGAGCAGGTCGTGCAGGGGCGCCGAGCCGTCGGTGTGGTCCGGGTGGCCGTGGGTGATCAGGACGAGCCCGACCGGCCCCTGCGCGGCGATCGCGGCGAGATGGCCGTCGTCGGCCGGCCCCGGATCGACCACCACGGCCGGTTCACCGGGGGCGGCCCGCAGCACCCAGGTGTTGGTGCCGTCGAGCGTCATCGGCCCCGGGTTGGGCGCCCGCAGCAACGTGACCCAGCCCGGCAGCTCGTCCGCGAGAGCCGCCGCCGGTGCCGTGAAGTGCCCGCCCATGGCTGCGATCGTACGACCCCCGCCACCACGCCCCGCGATCTTGCACTTCCGGTCCCCGCTTCGTGCCCGTTCAGGGCCTTTGCCGGGCGGAAGGTGCAAGATCGCGGTGGTGGTGGGGCTACGCCACCTCGACGATGACCTCGATCTCGACCGGGGCGTCGAGCGGGAGCTCCGCCACGCCCACCGCGCTGCGGGCGTGGCGGCCGGCCTCCCCGAAGACGGCACCGAAGAGGTCGGACGCACCGTTGACGACGGCCGGCTGGCCGGTGAAGCCGGGCGCGCTGGCGACGAAGCCGACCAGCTTGACGACCTTGACGACGTTCTCCAGCCCGACCAGCGAGTCGATCGCGGCGAGCGAGTTCAGCGCGCACCGGCGGGCCAGGTCCTTGGCCTGGTCGGCGGAGACACCGGCGCCGACCTTGCCGGTGGCCAGCAACTTGCCCTCGGCCATCGGCAGCTGACCGGAGACGTAGACGTGCTGCCCCGACTGCACGGCCGGCACGTAGCTGGCGACCGGGGGCACCACCTCGGGCAGCTCGTGGCCCAGCTCGGCGAGCTTCGCGTGCGGCCCGGTCATGCCTTCGGCCGCTTCAGGTAGGCGACGAGCTGCTCCGGGTTCGGGCCGGGAACCACGGACACCAGTTCCCAGCCGTCCTCGCCCCAGTTGTCGAGGATCTGCTTGGTCGCATGGACCAGCAGCGGGACCGTGGCGTATTCCCACTTCTGCATCGCTGGGGGGCTCCCTCTCGTGGCGTGCGGCTTTTTCAGCCACAGCCTACGGTCCGCTCGAGGGCCGGGGTGCCGGACGCTGCTCCGGAGCCACCGACAGGTCGCCGCACGGGCCGGTGTGCTCGTACGGCTGGGGGCAGCGGGACCGGTCGGGCAGCAGGAGGTCGCAGAACACGCGGTGCCGGTTGTTCTGGTCGTCGGCGGTGGAGACGGTGGTCTCCCCGGCGTCGACCTCGCCGAGGAAGCTCAGGGAGGTGGCGATCGTGCCCGCCAGGGCGGTGGCGGCGGCCAGGTCGGCGACCCGGATCGGCAGGTGCACCACGTACCCCGGGCTCTCCTCCTCCCTGGGCCGGTCCCCGGTCTGGGCGAAGGCGCGGAGCACGTCGACGGGCTCGGCGATCCGGCGGTACGCACGTTCGTTGATCGGCAGCCCGCTCCCCTCGCCGCCGCCCGGCCCGCCGGGACGCCGGGACGCCGCCGGGAACTGGGTTCGAGGGGTGTTCTCCACGTCGCGCATTGCCCTGCCTCCGGCCGTCGTAGCTGGTCGAGTCCGCCCTGTCGGTCCGGCCCCCGGCCCGGCCCTCATTCCGCACCCGGGGAAAAGGTAGGACCGGCCCGGAGTCCCGCCAACAGGACGCGCAGGGTCGATTCACCACAAGTCACATATGCGACACACGGCAGGTGGCGGGGCTGATCACCGGCCCCGACCAGGGCCCGTCGTCCGCCGGCGACCCGGGTGCGGGACCGGTACGCGCGGTACGGCCGGCCCGACGGTTACCCTTCCCGACGGAACGGGCGGGTCCCACCGCCTACACGCCCGACGTTCCGTCGCCTCGCCGATCCGACGTCAGTCCCACCCCCGGGGGAACGATGACCGAACCACCCACCGGCGATCCGGCCGCCCCGGCCGGGTCCACCGCGGCCACCCCCTCCGTGCCGCGTCAGGACCCGTCGGCGATCCCACCGCCGCCCGCCGGCTACCCCCCCTACGAGGGTCCGGAGGCGCCGCGCCGCAAGCGCGGCGTGGTGGTCGCGTCGATCGCGCTGGCGGTGATCCTGGTCCTGTGCGCCGGCGGCGGCGTCGCCGCGTTCCTGGCGCTGCGCACGGCGGAGACCGGCGAGGGTGCGAAGGAGCCGACAGCAGCCGTCGAGGAGTTCCTCAACGCCGTCTACAAGGACCGCGACGCCGGCAGGGCGGCAGCCCTCGTGTGCTCCGCGTCCCGCGACGACGAGAAGATCGCGGCCAAGGTCGCCGAAGTGGAGAAGTACGCGGCCGAGTACCAGAACCCGCGCTTCCGGTGGAGCGCCCCGCGCGTCGACAACCAGACCGGTGACCGGGCCACGGTCACCACCAAGGTCACCATGACCACGACCGACGAGAAGTTCGCCGACCTGCCCCTGCGCTTCACCGTGGTCAAGAAGACGGGTTGGTGGGTCTGCGAGGTTGCCTGACCTGGATAGGCTCGACGGGTGGGAGCAGCGAAGCGTCCGGATGAGGCGGCGGTGACGGAGTGGCCGGCCCGGCTCCACGTGGTGACCGGCAAGGGCGGCACCGGCAAGACCAGCGTGGCCGCCGCGCTGGCCCTGGCGCTGGCCACCGGCGGTCGGCGCACGCTGCTGGTCGAGGTGGAGGGGCGCCAGGGCATCGCCCAGCTCTTCGACACCGAGCCGTTCCCGTACGCCGAGCGGCACCTGACCGACGCGCCCGGCGGCGGCGAGGTGCGGGCCCTCGCGGTGGACGCGGAGGAGGCCCTGCTCGAGTACCTGGACATGTTCTACAAGCTGGGCGGGGCCGGCCGGGCGCTGCGCAAGCTCGGTGCCATCGACTTCGCCACCACCATCGCCCCCGGCCTACGCGACGTGCTGCTCACCGGCAAGGTCAAGGAGGCCACCACCCGCACCACCGGCCAGCGGCGGGTGTACGACGCGGTGGTGCTGGACGCGCCGCCCACCGGGCGGATCGGTCGCTTCCTGAACGTCACCGCCGAGACGGCGCGACTGGCCCGGGTCGGTCCGATCAAGACGCAGAGCGAGGGCGTCGCGGCGCTGCTGCGGTCGCCGATGACCGCCGTGCACGTGGTGACGCTGCTGGAGGAGATGCCGGTCCAGGAGACGGTCGACGCGATCGCCGAGCTGACCTCGCTCGGCTTCCCGGTCGGGCGGGTCATCGTCAACGGCACCCGGCCGCCGCTGCCGGTCGGACGGGCGGTCACCGCCGAGGAGCTGGCCGGCGGGCTGCGCGCCGCCGGGCTGCCCGCCGACGAGCGGATCGTCGCCGGGCTGGCCTCGGAGGCGCGCGACCAGGTGGTCCGGCGCGAGCTGGAGGACTCGCTGCGCACCGACCTGGTGGAGCTGGGGCTGCCCCTCGTCGAGCTGCCGCTCCTGCCGGACGGGGTGGACCGGGCCGGCCTGGACCGGCTGGCCGAGGCGCTGGTGAGAGCAGATTGACTCACACCTCCCGTCGGCGCGGACGCGCGGCGGGAGCCGGCCCGATACGCTCGATTGGTGCCTTCCGACAACGTGGCGCCGCCGCTGGACGTCGACCGGATCCTCGCCGATCCGGGCGTACGGATCGTGGTCTGCTGCGGGGCGGGCGGGGTGGGCAAGACGACCACCGCCGCCGCGCTCGCGCTGCGGGCCGCGGAGGAACACGGCCGGCGTACGGTCGTGCTCACCATCGACCCGGCCCGCCGGCTGGCGCAGTCACTCGGGCTGACCGAGCTGGACAACACCCCGCGCCAGGTGAAGGGGATCGACGCGGAGGCCAGCGGCGGCGAGCTGCACGCCATGATGCTCGACATGAAGCGCACCTTCGACGACGTGGTGCTCCAGCACACCGATCCGGCGAAGGCGGCGGAAATCTTCGCGAACCCGTTCTACGCGGCCATGAGCTCCACCTTCGCCGGCACGCAGGAGTACATGGCGATGGAGAAGCTCGGGCAGCTGCACGCCCGGGGCGAGTGGGATCTGATCGTGGTGGACACCCCGCCGTCCCGCTCGGCACTGGATTTCCTCGACGCGCCGGCCCGCCTGTCGCGCTTCCTGGACGGGCGGATGCTGCGCCTGCTGCTCGCCCCGGCCCGCACGGGCGGCCGGAGCATGTTCACCTTCGTCACCGCCGGCTTCGGGATGTTCTCGAAGGTCGTGCAGAAGATCCTCGGCGCGCAGCTGCTGACCGACCTCTCCGGCTTCGTCGCAGCGCTCGACTCGATGTTCGGCGGTTTCCGGCAGCGGGCGGAGCAGACGTACCGCATCCTCCAGGCCCGCGAGACGGCGTTCCTGCTGGTGGCGGCTCCGGAGCCGGACGCGGTCCGGGAGGCCGCCTATTTCGCGGGCCGGCTGCGGGAGGAGAAGATGCCGCTGGCCGGTCTGGTCCTCAACCGGGTCCACCGCCCGGCCGTGCCGGAGCTCGGTCCGGACGAGAGCCTGGCCGCCGCCGAGCGGCTCGCCGAGCGGGGCGGCCACGAGCGCGCCGCCGAGGTGCTGCGGGCCCACGCCGCGCTGGCCCAGCAGGCGGTACGCGAGCAGCTGGTGGCCGCACGGTTCACCGAGGCGTTCCCGACCGTCCCGACGGTGTCGGTGACGGCGCAACCCGCCGACGTGCACGACGTCGACGGGTTGCGGACGATCGGTGCGGCGATCAGCCGCGAGTGACCGGGCCGGTGGGCCGGCCGTGCCTCAGCTGGCTGCGACGGCGCACCCGGTGCCGGCTCAACCGGCCGTGGCGGCGAGGACCTTGTCCTTGCCGGCCTTGTCCTTGGCGTTCTTCTTCATCGCGGCCTCGAACATCTTGCGCCAGCTCGTGACCTGCGGGTGGCGGCGCAGCAGCGCCCGGCGTTCCCGTTCGGTCATGCCGCCCCACACGCCGAACTCGATCCGATTGTCCAGCGCGTCCGCCAGGCACTCGTACCGGACTGGGCAGCTCCGGCAGATCCGCTTGGCCACGTTCTGTTCGGCGCCCTGTACGAACAACGCGTCCGGGTCCCCGTTCTGACACGCCGCCAGTGACGGCCAGTCAGTGATCATGCCCATGTGTACACGTCCCCCCTTGCAGTACTACCGACCCCGTTCGCGGACCAGCCGGCAATTCCCCCCGGTCGCCCGGCCGGCCTTCCCCAAGGCGGCACGGACGACATGTGGCGCTGTCGCCGCCCTCATCATGCTCTGTAGTTGCCCGATTACGCAACGTTGTCGGCCAAATCCATCATTCCGGACACTCCCGGCTTCCCGGGCTCTCGACCGCCGGTTACCCCGCTCGGGTACGCGAAAACGCTGCGCGCCCTCCCCAAGACGGGGGAGACTCGGCGCCAGATCCACGCAACCTCGAACCGGGGGTCGTGCGTTTAGCA
Organism: Micromonospora sp. NPDC047707; assembly: GCF_040704235.1. Lineage (NCBI taxonomy): Bacteria > Bacillati > Actinomycetota > Actinomycetes > Micromonosporales > Micromonosporaceae > Micromonospora > Micromonospora sp. NPDC047707. The sequence goes on along the minus strand of NZ_JBEYSU010000025.1, from coordinate 64,767 downwards.
CAACGAGGCCGGCGCGCGCAGGAAATGGGGAAAAGACGCCCCGCGCCCCTCGTTGCCTGTTCGCGTACCCTGTCGAGGTGACCTGGATGCGGAAACGTGACCACAATGTGCTGACCAACGCCGCATCGCTACTCATCTGTGGCCTGTTGGCCGGCGTGGTGGTCGCCGCAGCGGCCTTCCCCGCAGTGGCGATGTCCGGCCTGGCCGCGAAGGCCGGCGCCGAGACCTTCGGAGCACTGCCCAAAGAGCTGACGGTGGCCCGGCCACCGCAGATCAGCTACCTGCTCGCGTCCGACGGCAAGACACCGCTCGCGACGATGTTCGACGAGAACCGTCGCGAGGTGAAGCTCAAGGACATCGCACCGGTCATGCGGGACGCGATCATCGCCGCCGAGGACCACGACTTCTACCAGCACAACGGCGTCGACCTGAACGGCGTCGCCCGCGCCTTCGTCAACAACAGCTCCGGCACCGCCGACCGGCAGGGCGCCTCGACGCTCACCATGCAGTACGTGCGGCTCGCCATCGCGTACTCGGCGACCCACCCGGCCGACGTGGTCGCGGCCACCGAGGACACCAGCGCCCGCAAGCTCCGCGAGATGCGCTACGCGATCCAGATCGACAAGGAACTCTCCAAGGACGAGATCCTCCAGCGCTACCTGAACATCGCCGCGTTCGGCAACGGCGCGTACGGCATCTTCGCCGCCAGCCAGGTCTACTTCGCCAAGCACCCGAGCAAGCTGACGATCGACGAAGCGGCGATGCTCGCCGGCCTGGTCAAGGCCCCGAGCGCGTTCAACCCCACCACCCGCAGCGGATACCCGCAGGCGGTGGCCCGGCGTGACTACGTCATCAACAACATGTACGAGATCGGCAAGATCACCAAGGAGCAGGCCGACAAGGCCAAGGCGGTCAAGCTCAAGGTCGTCGGCAAGCGGGCGCCCAACGGCTGCGTCGACACCACCACGAAGAACTGGGGCTTCTTCTGCGACTACTTCTACCGCTGGTGGATGGCGCAGGAGACGTTCGGCTCGACCTCGTACGACCGGGAACGGCGGCTCAAGAGCGGCGGCTTCACGATCGTCACGACGATGGAGCCCCAGGTCCAGAACGCCGCTGACGCGGCGGTCCGGAGGAACCTGCCGGTGACCAGCAAGGCGGCCCGGATGGTCGCGGTGATCGAGCCGGGCACCGGCCGGGTCCGTGCGCTCTCGGTCAACCGCAACTACAAGCTCGACGACCCCGACAGCCCGCAGAACAAGCCGCACAGCGACCCGAAGCAGCGGAAGAAGGGCAAGCGGGGCAACTACCCGAACACGGTCAACCCGCTGCTCAGCGGCGGTGACGGCATCACCGGGTACCAGGCCGGCTCGACGTTCAAGATGTTCACGATCGTGGCCGCCCTGGAGAAGGGCATCCCGCTCAGCTACACCATCAACGCCCAGAAGCAGTTCAGATCCGAGTACATCATCGACAGCAGCAGCCCCGCGGCCTGCAAGGGCACGCACTTCTACTGCCCGACCAACGCGAACGACAGCATGGTCGGCGTCCACAACATGTGGAGCGCGTTCGGCCGCTCGGTGAACACCTACTTCGTGCCGCTCCAGCAACAGGTCGGCGCGGAGAACGTGGTCAAGGCCGCGAAGAAGCTCGGCATCAACTTCCGTGCCCAGGAGGACCTGGACCTGGAGAAGGGCGCCCACCAGTGGGGCGCGTTCACCCTCGGCGTCTCGCAGACCATGCCGCTGGAACTGGCCAACGCGTACGCCACCCTGGCGGCGGACGGCAAGTACTGCGAGCCCATCCCGGTTCAGGAGATCCGCGACCCGGACGGCAAGAAGCTCGACGTCGCGAACCCGCGCTGCGAGCAGCGCATCAGCACCGAGGTGGCCCGCGCCGCGGTGGACGCCGCCCGCTGCCCGGTCGGTGACCGCTCGTCGACGTCCAAGTGCGCCGGCGCGACCGCCGGCAAGGTTAAGCAAGAGGTGAAGGCGCCGGTGGCCGGCAAGTCCGGGACGACCGACTCGGAGAAGACCGCCTCGCTGGTCGCGATGACCAAGCAGTACGCGGTGGCCGGCATCATGGCCGACCCGGACTGGCCGCAGACCACCCAGGAGATGAAGCACGAAGAGAAGACGGGCATCAACCCGCCGGTGTACGAGACGCTCCGGGACGCGATGAAGGGCAAGGAGCGCATCAACTTCACTGCGCCCGGGAACAAGATCCGCGAGGGCGACCAGCGGCGGATCCCGGACGTCAAGTGCGTCAGCGTGGAGCAGGCGAAGTCCCGCATCCAGGGCGCCGGCTTCGACGCGGTCGTCTCCAACAACAAGGTCCCGTCCGACTGCCCCGCCAACACCGCCGCGGGCACCAGCCCGGAGGGACGCACCATCAAGGGTGGCGTGGTCATGATCCAGGTCAGCTCCGGCCAGGGCGCCACCCCGCCCACGGGCCAGCCCGGCAACCCGCCGACCAACCCCGGCCGCCCGCCCGGCCGCCCCGGCGGCTGACCGTTCCACGACGACGAACGGGCGGGCACCCCTCGGGGTGCCCGCCCGTTTCGCGTACTCGAAAGAAGCGGTCAGACGGCGAGCTGCCGGCGTACCTCACCGGCGACCCGGCCCCCCTCGGCCCGGCCGGCCACCGCGGCCTGGGCGGCCTTCATCGCCGGGCCCATCTGCGCCTTGCCGGTGAAGCCACCCTCGGCGAGCGCCCCCGCGACCACGTCGGCCAGTTCCTCGTCAGAGAGCTGCTGCGGCAGGTAGCGCTCCAGCACCTCGCCCTCGGCGGTCTCCTTCGCGGCCTGCTCGATGCGCCCCGCGTCGTGGAAGGCGACCGCCGCCTCGCGGCGCTTCTTCGCCTCCTTGGTCAGCACCGCGAGCACCTCGTCGTCGGTGAGTTCCCGCTTGGCCTTGCCGGCCACCTCGGCGGTGCCGACCGCCGCGAGCGCCATCCGGAGGGTGGAGGTGGTCAGCTCGTCACGCGCCTTCAGCGCGGAACGCATGTCCGCGGTGAGACGGTCCTTCAACGTGCTCATGGACGGTCAAACTACCCTGATCGCCATGCGAAAGCGCACACTATTCCGGCTCGCCGCCGGGACCGCCGCGGTCGGCGCGGCCACCCTCGCGTACGCGTCGCTCGTCGAGCGCAACATGTTCACCCTGCGGCGGTACGACGTACCGGTGCTGCCGGCCGACGCGGAGCCGCTGCGCGTCCTGCACCTGTCCGACCTGCACATGATGCCCGACCAGCGGCGCAAGCAGCGCTGGGTGGCGTCGCTGGCCGGCTTGGACCCCGACCTGGTCGTGGTGACCGGCGACAACATGGCCCACCCCGGCGCGGTGCCCGGAGTGCTGCGCGCCCTCCAGCCGCTGCTGGACTACCCGGGCGCCTTCGTGTTCGGCTCCAACGACTACACCGGGCCGGTCCTCAAGAACCCCTTCACCTACTTCCTCCCCGACCGGGAGTACGTCGAGGGCGTCGAGCTGCCGTACGACGAGCTGCGCGACGTGTTCACCGGAGCCGGCTGGGTCGACCTGAACAACGCCCGGACCACGCTCAAGGCCGGCGGCCGGCTCGTCGAGCTGGTCGGCGTGGACGACCCCCACATCGAGCGGGATGACTACGCCTCGGTCGCCGGCCCGGTCTCACCGTCGGCCGACCTGTCGATCGCGCTCAGCCACTCCCCGGAACCGCCCGTGCTCGACCAGATGGCGGCCGACGGGTTCGGGCTGCTCCTCGCCGGTCACACCCACGGCGGCCAGGTCTGCGTGCCGGGCGTCGGCGCGCTGGTCACCAACTGCGGGCTGCCCCGGTCGATGGCGAAGGGTCTGCACCGCTGGCCCGGCTCCGACTCCTGGCTGCACGTCTCGGCCGGCCTCGGCACCCACCCGACCGCCCCGGTCCGGTTCTCCTGCCCGCCCGAGGCGAGCATCCTGACGCTGATCCCGCGCTGAGGCGCCGGGCCGAGGGGTACCCGGTTTGACCCTCGGACCGGGTGGGCTACTATTTGTCGGCACGCCTCGGGGTGTGGCGCAGTTTGGTAGCGCGCTTCGTTCGGGACGAAGAGGTCGTCGGTTCAAATCCGGCCACCCCGACCAGTGGCAGAAGGCCAGGTGAGATCGCCTCTCACCTGGCCTTCTGGCATATCCCGGGTGAGTCCGGCCTGGTCGAGATCCGCTCGTGGCCCACGACCCCCGGACCACGTCGTTGATCGGTATGCCGGTGAGCTCGGGGTCTTTTCCCCAAGGCGCCAGTGCATGGGATGCGGATCCGCTGGGATGGGCGGGTGGTGGCCGATCGGCGATGGGGACGTGGACACGCGGTAGGGCTGCTGCGCGGCAAGGAGAGCGCGCAGCAGGCGACCTTCGTGGAGTTGTTCTTCGATCTGGTGATGGTGTTCGCGCTCAATCGGCTGGTGGCCGTCGCGGCGCCAGCGGTGAACGGCGGCGACCCGGCCGAGCGGTGGACGGCGACCGGACGCATCTTGTTGCTGTTCATGCCGCTGATGTGGTTGTGGATCATCACGGCTTACATCACCGCCCGGTTCGACCCGCGGTCCGCCCACACGCAGCGGATGGTGGTGGTCACGGCGTTCGCGCTGCTGGTGATGGGAGCGACGGTGCCCCACGCCTTCGGCGGCGCGGGGATGACGTTCGCGGCGACGTACGTTTTCGCCCAGGTCAGCCGCGCGTTGATCTTCGGTTACGCGCTGGGCCGGCACGCGCTGAGCCGGCTGTACCTTCGGGCCTTGATCTGGTTCCTGGTCGCCGGTGTGTTCTGGATCGGCGGGGCGTTGACCTCGGGCGGGAAACAGGCCGCCTGGTGGCTGGTGGCGGTTGCGGTTGATCTCGGGGCGGCGTGGCGGGGATGGCCGGTGCCGGGCCTGGGCAAGGGCCGGGCATCGGTATGGGCACTCGCTCCGCATTACTTGGCGGAGCGGTTTCAGCAACTGCTGCTGGTCGCCCTGGGCGAGACGATCCTGGCCGTCGGTGTCATCTACGCCGCCCGGCTCGGTCGTGTCGGCGACTACCGGAGCATCGGTCTGCTGGCGGCGTTCCTCACGACCGTCCTGCTATGGCGCATCTACTTCCACAAGGCCGGCCAACTTTTCGGCGATGCCGTCGCGTCCGCGCAGGACCCGGCCGGCCTGGGTCGCTTCGCCGCGTCCGCACACGTCGTGATGATCCTCGGCATCGTGGCAACCGCCATCGGCCACGAAATCGTCCAGACCCACCCCGCCGACCACAGCTACCCGTTGTGGCTGATCATGATCCTGGGTGGGCCGGCCTGCTATCTGACCGGGCGGGCGGCGCTGGAACGGGCTGTCTTCTCCCGAGTGTCCCCACACCGCTGGATAGGGGCCCTGGTCCTCCTGCTGGCAGCCGTGCCTCTGATCCACACGCCGCCGATAGCGGCCGCGATCACCGCCACCGTCATCCTGGCGGGCATCGCAGCCATCGACACCCGCCGCTCGTCCCGCCGCCCACCGGAACAACCCCGCCCCGGCGACCGGAGAACCGGGTGGTTGCGTCCACGCTCCTAGGGCCTTTCAATCACGGTGCCGCCCAATGGGGCGAGCACGTCGGTCAGCCAGCAGCCCTCGCCGTCCGTTTGGTGACGAATCGCGCCCGGCCGCCGCCGACGCGCTGCGACACTCGGTCGGTGGGTGGCAAGCGGTGGGCGGAGCGGCTCGGCCCGGCCGTCGCGGTGGCCCCCGGTACCCGGGTGGACCGATTCGAGATCTTCTTCGACCTGGTCTTCGTCTTCTCGTTCTTCATCATCACCCGGGCCACCGCGATGAACATCACCGGCGACAGCCTGCTGCACGGCATGCTGGTCCTCGCCGTCCTCTGGTGGTGCTGGGTGGTGCACACCGTCGTCGCGACCCGGGTCCGACTCGGCGTGGGCTTCGTCCCGGCGCTGATGGTCGTCGCGATGGCCGCGCTCTTCTGCTTCTCCCTGTCCCTGCCACAGGCGTTCGGCAACCCGGCGCAGTGGGCTGTCGGACCGGTGGTGGTCGCGGTGAGCTACCTGGTGCTCCGCTTCGTGCACCTGCTGCTCTACTGGCACGTCGCCCAGGAGCGGCCCGGCGAACGTCGCCTGTTGCTGAGGTACTCCCCCGAGCTGGTGACGAGCACCCTCCTGCTGCTGGCTGCCGCGCTGATCCCACCGCAGATCGACGACCTGAGGCTGGCCGAGATGGTGCGCGACGGGCTGTGGATGGCCGTGGTGCTGTTGCAGTACGGCGCCGGCCTCGTCTCTACCGCCTGGGGCTGGGTGCTGACCTCCGCCGAACACTGGACCGAACGGTACGACCTCATCCTCATCATCGCCCTGGGCGAGTCGATCATCTCGGTCGGCGTGGGCGGCAACCTGCTCGGGGGTGAGCCGGTCACCTGGCGGGGCGTCACCGCCGCGGTGCTCGGCATCTTCTTCACCGCCGCCCTGTGGTGGACGCATTTCGACGTCATCGCTCCGGCCGCCCGGATCGCGCAGCACGCCGCGCAGGGCCGCGCCCGGGTCGCCATGGCGCGGGACGCCTACGCGTACTGCCAGCTCGTCATGATCGCCGGGATCATCCTGTTCGCCCTCGGGGCGGAGGAGATCGTGCGGCAGGTTGCGGACGCCGCGGTCGGCCTCGCCGAGCCGACCCACGGCCCGGGCGCACCGCTGCTGTTCAGCGGGGTGATCTGCTACCTCTGCGGCGGGATGCTGTTCCAACTCCGTACCCTCCGCACGCTCTCCTGGACCCGCGTCGGCACCGTGCTCGTCCTCGCGGTCGCCATCCCCGTCGCGACGCACCTGCCCGCGCTGGCGGCGCTCAGCCTGCTGACGGCCATCTGCATCGCGTTGGTGGTGATCGAGGTGGTTGTCATGGCGGACGCCCGCCGGGCCCTGCTCGGCGCCGTGTTCGAGGAGAAGGCGACCTACGAGAAGCACGAGGCCGGCTGGCGGGCCCGCTGGCACGACGGAACCCCGGACGAAGAACCCCGATAGTCAGGACGGGAACCGAACGGGACGCCGTGCCGTCCCACGTGCAGGACATGTCGGACGGAGGGCACATGCGCGGGGACAGGTACCTGATCGGATCGTTCGCTTTCGCCGTGCTGCTGCTCGCCGGCTGCGCGGGCACCGGCTCCCCGGGCGCGGCCGCGCCGCCGTCACCGACCGCCGCCACGCCAGCCGTTCCCCAGGAGCCGGTCGGGCTGGTCGGAGCGTGGTCGGTGAGCGGGCGGGGCGTGCCGGCGGACACCGTGCTGCGGCTCGCGGACGACGGTCTCGTGGTCTTCCGCGGGTGCGAGTTGCTGCTCGGGGAGTGGCGGGCCGACCAGAGCGGGCTCTTCCTCGCCGGCGTCCACGGCAACTCGACGACCGACTCCCGACGGTGCGAGCCGGCGCCCCGGCCCGAGGCACCGGACTGGCTGGCGCGGGCCGCCGCTTTCCGGGCCGAGGGCGACAGCCGCGTCCTGCTCGACGCCGAGGGCGACGAACTGGCCCGGCTGCGGCCGGGGGCCCGACCGCGGGGCGGCCCGGACGTGTACCGGCCCTGGCTGGAGCCCCCGACCGTCACCGACGAGGTGCGACGCCGGCTCGCTCCGGTGCCGGCGCTCCCGGGCGATCTCGCCGCACCCGGTCGGGACGACCTGGTCGGCCGGTGGGTGCCGGTCAGCGGGCCGGACGGCCGGACGCCGGCCCCCGGGCCCGGTGGCTGGCCGACGCCGCCGTTCGCCGAACTGGCGGCAGACGGGACGTGGCGCGCGTCCGACGGCTGCAACGGCTCGGGTGGACGCTGGGCGGCCGGGCCCGGCGGTGCGTTCGGGGCGACCGGGGGCATGAGCACCCTGATCGGCTGCGACAACGTGCCGGTCAACGGGTGGCTCACCACCGCCCGACAGGCCGGTCTCGACGGTGACGTGCTGGTGCTGCGGGACGCGCAGGGCAAGGAGACCGGCCGGCTGCGGCGCGGCTGACCGACCGCGCCGGCCCCGGGGCGGGATGCTCCCGTCCCGGGATCAGTCGTGCAGCTCGGCGCGCTGGATGTCGGTGAAGGCGGCGGCCAGGTGCGCGTCGAGCGTCGCCCCCGTGGCGGCGAGCAGGTGCGCGACGAGCAGCGGGGCGTGCCGGGCGTACGCCTCCGGGGCCGGCGGGGCCTCGTCGGCCTCCGGGTCGTACAGGCCGAGCGCGCCGGCCAGGAGCACCAGCAGGACGTGCGGGTCGACGTCGGCCCGCCAGGTTGCGGCGCCACGGACGCAGCGCTCCAGCACCGCTCGGACGTCGTCACCGGCGAGCCCGTCCGGATGACCCACCTCCAGCAGGGACCGGACCACGGCGCCGAGGACCAGCCCGGACCGCTCGGCCGCCGCGAGACGCGCGGTCGTCAGGTCGTACGCCTCGACGTCGCGGCCCTGCGCCGCGGTGACCGCGTCGGTCGCCGCCACCGCGATCTCCCGTGCCGGTGCGGGCAGGTGGCGCCACGTCGTGGTCATCGGGCCAGCATCGCAGACCCCACCGACGGCGTGGGTGCTCGTGCTGTCAGGCGGCGGGCGCCTCGGTGGTGAGGCGGATCCGGTCCAGCGCCGGGCCGGACACCGGAGAGTTCGCGGTCAGGTACGCCACGAACGCGTCCAGGTCGATCTGGCCGGTGACCTGGTTGGTCCCGCCGGTGAGGACGCTGAAGCCGTCACCACCGCCGGCCAGGAAGTTGTTCACCGTGACCCGGTAGGTGGCACCGGTCTCGACCGGCACGCCGCCGAAGGCGAGGCTGCCCCGGACCACGCGGGTGCCGGCGCACGGGTCGGCGGCCGGGGCGGTGGTGCCGTCCGGGTCGACCACGTAGCGGACGGTCGACGACGGGTACAGGACCCGGCCGGTGACGAACTGCTGCTCCAGCAGGCAGTACAGCTGCGCGCCGGTGAGGTCGAGCGTCACCAGGTTGTTGGCGAACGGCTGCACCGTGAACGCCTCCTCGTAGGTGACCGGGCCGGCGTCGAGGTCGGCGCGGACACCACCGGGGTTCATGAAGGCGGCGACGGCGTTCTGCTCGTCGTCGGTGGCCCAGAGCTGCGCGTCGGCGATCAGGTTGCCCAACGGGGACTCGCCCCGAGTCGTACCGAATAGGGTCTCCTGGGTCCGGGTGATCGCCTCGGTGGTGGTGCCCACCTGCCGGCCGGCCACCGGGCCGAGGACGGCCTTGTAGCGGTCGATCAGCGCGGTCTGCGCCGGGTCCTTGGCGACGTCGCGGGTGACCACGACGTTCTCGGCGGTCGCGGTCAGCACGTCACCGGTGCGCCGGTCGATCTTCAGGTCGATGTCGGTGACCAGGCGGCCGAACGAGCTGGCGCTGGTGACCAGCTTGTTGTTGACCTCGCAGTTGTACGCCTGGTGGGTGTGCCCGCTGACGATGACGTCGATCGACGGGTCCATCCGGTTGGCGATGTCGACCACCGGGCCGGTGAAGTCGACGCAGTCGTTGATGCCGCCGGCGCCGGCCTGGGTGCCGCCCTCGTGCAGCAGCACGACGATGGCCTCCACACCCTTGCGGCGCAGCTCGCGGGCGTACCGGTTGGCGGTCTGCGCCTCGTCGGTGAAGGTGAGGCCGGCGACGCCCTGCGGGCTGACGATCTCCGGGGTGCCCTCCAGGGTCATCCCGATGAAGCCGACCTTGACGCCCTGGACCTTGTGGATGGCGTACGGCGGCAGCAGCGGCTGCTGCGTCTCGTCCACGAACGCGTTCGCGGACAGGTACTGGAAGCCGGCGCCCTCGTACGGCGTACCGTCGGCGCAGCCGTCGACCGGGTGGCAGCCGCCGTTCTGGATGCGCAGCAGCTCGTCGGAGCCCTCGTCGAACTCGTGGTTGCCGACACTCGCGTAGTCGAGGCCCGCGAGGGTCAGCGCCTCGATGGCGGGCTCGTCGTGGAACGCGGCCGACAGCAGCGGCGAGGCGCCGATCAGGTCACCGGCGGCGACGGTGATGGTGTTCTTCTTCCTGCTGGCCTCGCGCAGCTCGGCGAGGTGGGTGGCGAGGTATTCGACACCGCCGGCGGGCTGGCCGGCGATGGTGCCGCTGGACCCGCTCGGCGGTTCGAGGTGGCCGTGGAAGTCGTTCAGCGCGAGCAGGGTGACGTCGACCGGCTTCGGTCCGGCGTCCGCCTGGTCGGGGGTGGTCGCGACCGCGCCGAACGCGGTCACGGCGAGCGCGGTCAGACCGATGGCGGCCCGACGCATCCCGGGGATGGACATGGATCTCCTCGTGGGAAGCGGCGCGGACGCCCGGGCGATGGGTCGCGCCGGGCCAGGCCGCGCCGTCGGCAGGTTCGGTCGCGGGTGGCGGCGGTGGGGGACCGCCGCCGGCGTCGGTCACAGCCTCTCACCGGGAACCGTCGCCAGTCGACCGGAGCAGCACATCAGAGCTGCGGGTACGGCGGATTGCCCGGACACACGGACGGACGAGTCCGACATGACCGGCGAATGGCCGCCGGCCGGTCCACATCAGAAGCTGCACGTTGTCCCGGCGGCGTGGCTGACCTGCACGAGATGCGTGACGCAGGCGGCGCCGTCGAGCCGGTGCAGCAGCAGCGCGGTGGGCTCGGTGACCCAACCGATCTGCTCGTCCGGGCTGAGAGTGAGCGAGCTCTGCCGCCACGTGCTCGGCGCGGTGGTGAGCACCGTACCGGCGAAGCCGGCCGTCACCGGCCGGTGCAGATGTCCGGCGGCGACGCGGACCACGTGGGGGTGCCGGCCGATCACCTCGGCCAGCGCGTCCGCGTCGGCGAGCCCGATCGCGTCGGCGGCCGGAATGCCGACGGTCACCGGCGGGTGGTGGAGGCAGACCACCGCCGGCACCTCGGGCCGCCCGGCGAGCACACCGTCCAGCCAGCCGAGCTGCTCCGGGCCGATCCGGCCGCCGCCCGCTCCCGGGACGAGCGAGTCCAGCACCACGACGGTCACCTCCGGGTGGTCGACGTGGTAGTACGCGGAGAAGCCCCCGCCCAGCCACGGCGTACCGCCGAACGCGTCGAGCAGGGACTCCCGGTCGTCGTGGTTGCCCGCGACGAGATGAACCGGAAGCGGGAACCGCCCGATGATCTCGCGCAGGGCCGCGTACTCGTCGGGGCGGCCCCGGTCCACCAGGTCGCCGGTGATGACCACGCAGTCCGGCCGGGGGTTAAGCGCGAGGACCCGGCCGAGGGCCCGGTGCAGCCCGGTGGCCGGCTCGGCGGCGAGCACGCCGGTGGTCAGGTGCGGGTCACTGAGCTGGGCGATGAGCATCGGACCTCCACTCGACCGGGATCCCCACGCTATCGCCACGGCGCACCACCCGGGGCCCGGCCGCAGTGAACACACAGGCCCCGTCCACACCCTGTGGATAGCACGTGTGTACGAAGGATCCGCACGTCACCGCGCGCTGGTTACGCTTGATCGCGTGACCCGGCGACGGCCGGGCCGCTGCCGACCTGGGACGACGTACGAGTGGATCATCAGCGAGTCATCCGTGACGTCACGGTCCGCCTGCCGATGGCGTCGACCGCGGCCGAGGCGTGCCAGTGGACCGTCACCGCGCTGGCCCGGCACGCCCCGGCCACCATCTCGGTGCTCCTCCAGGTCCACGACGGGCTCCGCTGCGTCGCGGCGACCGGCTCCTGGCAGGTCTACTCGACCGTCCCGCCGGACACCGGCATCGTCGGGCGGGTCTACGCGTCCGGGCGCACCGCCGTCGTCCCCGACGTCGCGGCGGACCCGGACTACATCCCGGTACGCCCCGACGTCACCAGCGAGGTCTGCGTACCGGTCCTCGATCCGGCGGGCCGGCCGATCGGCGTGCTCGACCTCCAGTGGAGCGAACCGGCGGACCTGGTGGCCTGGCGGGACACCGCCGAACGCCTGGCGGGCCGGCTCGGCGCGCGGATCGTCGCACTCGGCGGACCGCCGGCGGAGAGCCGCAGCGAGAAGCTGCTCCGGCACGCCGCCGCGCTGAATTCGGCGCCCACCGAGTGGGACCTGATGCACGCCGCGATCACCGCCGCGAGGGACGTCTCCACCCTCTCCGCCGCCGTCCTGGTGCTGGCCGGCCGGCAGGGCCCCCGGCTCGGCGCGCCGACCGCCGCGCCGGGCGATCTGGAGTCCCGCATCCGGGCGGAGCTGGCGGAGGCCGGCCCCGAAACGCTCAGCCGCATGATCAGCCTCGCCCACCGGTACGGCGCCGGCTACACCCTCGGCGAGGCCGGGCACCCGCCCACCGACGACCATGCCCCGCTGACCCGCGCCGGAGCACGCACCCTGGTGGCGGTGCCGGTCGGCCCGTCCGACGGCGGCGGGCTGCTGCTGGTCGCCGACGAACGGCTGCTGCGCCCCGACCCGACGACGGTGAACCTGGTGGAACTGCTCGCCGGGCAGGCCTGGAACGCCCTGGACCGGCTGCGCACCCTGGCCCGACTGCGCGAGCAGGCCAGCTCCGACCCGCTGACCGGGTTGCGGCACACCGGGCCGTTCGGCCAGCGCATCGCCGCGGCGACCCCCGGCCGTACGGCCCTGCTCGCGATCGACGTGGACGGCTTCAAGAACGTCAACGACACGTACGGCCACCAGGCCGGCGACCGCGTGCTCGTCGGGCTGGCGCGGGCGCTGGAGGGGGCGCTGCGGCACGGGGACGAGCTGTACCGGATCGGCGGCGACGAGTTCGTGGCGGTGATCGAGGTGAACCGCCCGGAGGAGGCCGTCCGGATCGCCGAGCGGCTCACCGAGGCGGCCCGGCGTATCGGTCGGACGATCAGCGTCGGCGTCGCCCTGCCCCGCCCCGGCGAATCTCCCGACCTGACCCTCCGCCGAGCCGACCAGGCCCTCTACCGTGTCAAGCGCGAGGGCCGCGACGGCGTCCACCTATCCGCCGCCTAACCGCCCCTCCCCCGGCGGACACCTCCCCGCCAAGCTCCGGTCGATCATGAAGTTAGCGGGTGATTCGATCTCTAAATCACCCGCTAACTTCATGATCGACGCGGGGATCCGGGGGGTGGGGGGGGGACCGGGGGGTGGGGGGACGGGGGGTGGGGGGGGGTTATGGGTGGGTTAGGGCTTGGGCCAGGAGTTCGGCGATCTGGGCCGTGTTCAGGGCCGCGCCCTTGCGGAGGTTGTCGCCCGTGACGAAGAAGTCGAGGGCGCGGGGGTCGTCGAGGGCGCGGCGGATGCGACCGACCCACGACGGGTCGGTGCCGACCGCGTCGATCGGCATCGGGAACTCACCGGCCGCGGGATCGTCGACCAGGATCACGCCCGGCGCGTTGCGCAGCACCTCCCGGGCGCCCTCCGCATCCACCTCGGTGGCGAAGACCGCGTGCACGGCCACCGAGTGCCCGGTCACCACGGGTACGCGGACCGAGGTGGCGGACACCTTGAGGTCGGGCAGGCCGAGGATCTTGCGCGACTCGTTGCGCAGCTTCATCTCCTCCGACGACCAGCCGCCGTCGGCCACCGAGCCGGCCCAGGGGACCACGTTCAGCGCGAGCGGCGCCGGGAACGGGCCCAACTCGTCGCCGACCGCCTGCCGCACGTCGCCGGGGCGGGAGCCGAGCACCCGGTCGCCGGCGATCTTGGTGAGCTGGGTGTGCAGGGCGTCCACGCCGGCCTGCCCGGCCCCGGAAACCGCCTGGTACGACGCCAGCACCAGTTCGCGCAGGCCGTACTCGCGGTGCAGCGGCGCGACCGCGACGATCATGGCGAGCGTCGTGCAGTTCGCGTTGGCGATGATGCCCTTCGGCCGGTTGCCGACCTGCTCGGGGTTGATCTCGGGCACGACCAGCGGAACGTCGGGGTCCATCCGGAACGCGCCGGAGTTGTCGACCGCGACCGCGCCCCGGCTGACGGCCACCGGGGCCCATTCGGCCGACACCTCGTCCGGCACGTCGAACATCGCGACGTCGACGCCGTCGAACGCCTCCGGGGTCAGGGCCTGGACGGTCAGGTCCTCGCCCCGGCACCGGAGCACCCGCCCGACCGAGCGGGCGGAGGCGATGAGCCGGATCTCGCCCCAGACGTTCCTCCGCCCGGTGAGCAGCTCGCACATCACCGTGCCGACGGCACCCGTCGCCCCGACCACGGCCAGGGTGGGCAGCGACGTCACGGCACTACCGCCCGGTCCCCGCGTACACGACCGCCTCGGTGTCGCCGCCGAGGTCGAAGGCTTCGTGGATGGCGCGTACCGCCGCGTCCAGGTCGGTGTCGCGGCAGACCACGGACACCCGGATCTCCGACGTGGAGATCATCTCGATGTTGACGCCGGCCTGGCCGAGGGCGGCGAAGAACCCGGCGGCCACGCCGGGGTGCGAGCGCATGCCGGCGCCGATCAGCGAGACCTTGCCGACGTGGTCGTCGTAGAGCAGGCCCTTGAACTTCACCACGTCCTGGATCTTGCTGAGCGCGGCCATGGCGGTGGGGCCGTCGGTCTTGGGCAGCGTGAACGAGATGTCCGTGCGACCGGTGCCCTCGGTGGACACGTTCTGCACGATCATGTCGATGTTGATCTCCGCCCCGGCGACGGTGTCGAAGATCCGCGCGGCCGCACCCGGCTCGTCGGGCACGCCGACGATCGTGATCTTGGCTTCGCTGCGGTCGTGGGCGACCCCGGTGATCAGCGCCTGTTCCACGGGAAGGTCCTCCATCGATCCGGTGACCATCGTGCCGGTGTTGGTCGAGTATGACGAACGGACGTGGATCGGCAACCCCGCCCGGCGGGCGTACTCCACGCTCCGCAGGTGCAGCACCTTGGCGCCGCAGGCGGCCAGCTCCAGCATCTCCTCGTACGTGATCTGCCTGATGTGCCGCGCGTTCGACACGATCCGCGGGTCGGCGGTGAAGACGCCGTCGACGTCGGTGTAGATCTCGCAGACGTCCGCGTGGAGCGCGGCGGCCAGCGCGACGGCCGTGGTGTCCGAACCACCGCGGCCCAGCGTGGTGACGTCCTTGGTGTCCTGGGAGACGCCCTGGAACCCGGCGACGATGACCACGGCGCCCTCGTCGAGCGCTCCCTTGAGGCGCCCGGGCGTGACGTCGATGATCCGTGCCCGGCCGTGCACCGACGTGGTGATCACGCCGGCCTGCGAGCCGGTGAACGAGCGGGCCTCGTACCCCAGGTTGTGGATCGCCATGGCGAGCAGCGCCATGGAGATGCGCTCCCCGGCGGTGAGAAGCATGTCCAGCTCGCGGCCCGGCGGCAGCGGGCTGACCTGGTTGGCGAGGTCGAGCAGCTCGTCCGTGGTGTCCCCCATCGCGGAGACCACCACCACGACGTCGTCGCCGGCCTTGCGGGCCGCGACGATCCGCTCGGCCACCCGCTTGATCCGCTCGGCGTTGGCGACGGAGGACCCGCCGTACTTCTGCACCACGAGTGCCACGACGGTGCACTCCCTCCCAGTGACCCTGAGCGTGCCGACGCCGCCGGGTGAGGGCCGGCGGCGCATGTCAGACGCCCTCAGCCTATCGGGCGGGCGGATCGGCGGGGTCGGGTGATCCCACCATCCGGCCCGGACGCCGGCACCCGGTGGCGTACGACACGCCGGCCTCCGCCCGGGCGGCGGGGCACCGGACACGGGCGGTGCACCCGAGAATGGGCGGGTGCCCGCCCACCTTCGTCCGGCCGTACCCGCCCGGCTCCCGGCGGTGCCGCCGACCCGGCGGCTCACCGGCCCGCTCGCGCTGGCCCTGCCGGCGCTCCTGGTCTCCTGCACCGCCGACCAGCCGGCCGCCGGCCCACCGACACCGACGGCGCCTCCGACGGCGGCGGCTAGCGCGGACGCGGCGCGGGACGAGCTGGCCGCCCTCGCAGCGGCGGCGCAGGACCGCCACCTGGTTGCCAGCTACACGCTGCGCGGCACGGACGGTCCGGACCGCACGATCCTGGTCACCACCGCCGGTGACGGCAGCTGGCGGGTCGACGTGCCCGGCGGTGCGCTGGGCGGCGGGGTGGACGTCTCACTCGCCGCGACCGCCGACGGCCTGTTCCAGTGCGCCCTGCCGTCCGCCGCGCGGCCGGAGGCGGCGGGCTGCGTACGCGTCGGCGACTCCGACGACGCCCTGCCGCGCCGCCTGGACCCCCGGGTGCAGCACCCCTTCACCGACTGGCTGGACGTGCTGACCGACCGCCGGTCGCCGCTGTCCGTGTCCCCGGCGCAGCCGCCGCCCGGCGCCACCGGGACGTGCTACTCGGTCGAGACGACGTCCGCGTCGATCAACGCGCCGCTGGACGTCGGGATCTACTGCTACGACGCCGACGGGACGCCCACCGCCGTCCACACCGCCTCGGGAACGCTGACGCTGGCCGGCCCGCCGGCGCCCGGCCCGGCCACCGTGCAACTCGCGGGACCGGTGACCGAGGGGGAACCACTGGGCACGGCCGCGCCCGAACCGACCGCCGGAACGGTCTAGACGGCAATCCGTTACGGGTGCGTTTGCCCACATTCCAACCCCACCGCCCTCACCCGCAAATCGGCCATACGGGACACTGCCTCCCATGCCCGACCTCACTCCGCTACTCGCGTTCCGCTGGAGCCCCCGGTCGTTCGACCCCGGCGCCGACCTCAGCCCGGCCGAGGTCGGCGTCCTGCTGGAGGCCGCCCGATGGGCACCGTCGGCGGCCAACCGGCAACCCTGGCGCTTCGCCGTCGGCCGGCGCGACGACGAGACCTGGAAACGAATCATGGTGAACCTGCCGGCGCGCGACCAGCGGTGGGCCGGCCGCGCATCGGTCCTGCTGCTGGCGGCGCACCTCACGCCGCAGGCCGACCCGACCGGCTGTGCGCCCTACGACCTCGGCCACGCGGTCGCGCACCTGACCGTGCAGGCGACCGCCCTCGGGCTGCACGTCTGCCAACTGCGCGACCTGGACCGGGCCGGCCTCACCGCCGACCTGGACCTGCCCGGCGACGTGCACCCCACCGTGGTGGTCGCCGTCGGCCGGCTCGGTGACCCGCTCAGCCTCCCCGCCGACCTGCTGGACTCGGAGACCGGCCTGCGCCGCCGCCACCCGGTCGCCGACCTGCTGCTGACCGACGCCACTGCGAACTCCGTCTCATAGAGCGGACCAGCCTTCCCACCGACCGTCCCACCACGTAGGGTGACTTCGTCATGTGGCAGGCGTACCTCCTCCTTGGTCGCCGCGACGAGGCCTGACGGCCGGCACCTCGTCGCGGAGTCGAACCGCGCCGCCCAGCACTCACCGATCTTTCTCTTCGGCACCGTCGCCGACTCGGCACCGTCGCCGACCTCTGACTGCTGACGTCACATGACCACGGGAGCACTCCGCCATGGCTCACCCAGCCGGCACCACCGACGCTGAGACCGATCCGATCGCCCGGCAGCGGCCCAGCCGCATGCCGCACCGGCGTTACCAGCCGTACCAGCAGCAGTTCCGCATCGACCTGCCGGACCGCACCTGGCCCACCCGGCACGTCGAGACCGCGCCGCGCTGGTGCGCCGTCGACCTGCGGGACGGCAACCAGGCCCTGATCGACCCGATGTCGCCGGAGCGCAAGCGGCGGATGTTCCAACTCCTGGTGCAGATGGGCTACAAGGAGATCGAGGTCGGCTTCCCCTCGGCGAGCCAGACCGACTACGACTTCGTACGGCAGCTCATCGAGCAGGACCTGATTCCCGAGGACGTCACCATCCAGGTGCTGACCCAGTGCCGGGAGCACCTGATCGACCGCACCTTCGAGTCGCTGCGCGGCGCGAAGCGGGCGATCGTGCACTTCTACAACTCGACCTCCACGCTCCAGCGCCGTGTGGTGTTCGGGCTGGACCGCGACGGCATCACCGACATCGCCACCACCGGCGCCCGGCTCTGCCAGAAGTACGCCGAGATCCACACGCCGGACACGGAGATCCACTACGAGTACTCGCCGGAGTCGTACACCGGCACCGAACTGGACTACGCGCTGGAGGTCTGCGCGAAGGTCATCGAGGTCGTCGACCCGACGCCGGACCGCAAGCTGATCGTCAACCTGCCGGCGACGGTCGAGATGGCCATGCCGAACGTGTACGCCGACTCGATCGAGTGGATGCACCGGCACCTGCCCCGCCGGGACAGCCTGGTGCTGAGCCTGCACCCGCACAACGACCGCGGGACCGGCGTGGCCGCCGCCGAGCTGGGCCTGCTGGCCGGCGCCGACCGGATCGAGGGCTGC
This sequence comes from Micromonospora sp. NPDC047707, assembly GCF_040704235.1. NCBI lineage: Bacteria > Bacillati > Actinomycetota > Actinomycetes > Micromonosporales > Micromonosporaceae > Micromonospora > Micromonospora sp. NPDC047707. The sequence continues at coordinate 46,594 of NZ_JBEYSU010000025.1, read as the reverse complement.
CTGTTCGGCAACGGTGAGCGCACCGGCAACGTGGACCTGGTGACGCTGGGGTTGAACCTGTTCTCCCAGGGCATCGACCCGATGATCGACTTCTCGAACATCGACGAGATCAAGCGGGCCGTCGAGTACTGCAACCAGCTGCCGGTGCACGAGCGCCACCCCTACGCCGGCGACCTGGTCTACACCGCCTTCTCCGGCTCCCACCAGGACGCGATCAAGAAGGGCTTCGACGCCCTGGCCGTGGACGCGGCGGCGGCCGGCGTGCCGGTCGACGAGCACCCGTGGGCGGTGCCCTACCTGCCGATCGACCCGAAGGACCTGGGCCGCACCTACGAGGCGGTCATCCGGGTCAACTCGCAGTCCGGCAAGGGCGGCGTCGCGTACATCATGAAGAGCGAGCACCAGCTCGACCTGCCGCGCCGGCTCCAGATCGAGTTCTCCGGGGTGGTCCAGCAGGTCACCGACAGCGACGGTGGCGAGGTCGACCCGCAGGCCATGTGGGAGATCTTCGCCGGGCAGTACCTGGTCGACCACCAGACCGACCCCGCCGTCACGCTGGCCGACTACGCGATCGGCACCGTCGAGGGCAAGGTCGAGATCGAGGCCCGCGTCGTGCACGGCGGCGAGCAGCGCGCCATCACCGCGGTGGGCAACGGTCCGGTCGACGCGTACGTCAACGCGCTGCAGGCGCTCGGCGTCAACGTCCGCGTGCTCGACTACCACGAGCACGCCCTCTCCTCCGGCGGCGACGCCCAGGCGGCGGCGTACGTGGAGTGCGAGGTCGACGGCCGCACGGTCTGGGGCGTCGGTGTGGACGCCAACATCGTCACCGCGACCATCAAGGCGGTGACCAGCGCCGTCAACCGCGCCCGCTGACGCGCAAGGAAGGGCCCCTTGTTAACGCCTGGCGTTGTACAAGGGGCCCTTCTTAACGCTTGGGCGGGGTGGCGGCAGGCAGGGAGTGGCACGGCTGGGAGGGCGGCGCCTCGCGCGGCGGGCGGTGGACGAGCAGGGCGGCCAGCGCGGCGCCCGCGATCATCAGCCCCGCGCACCAGAGCATCGCGGCCCGGTAGGCGCCGCTCAGCTCGGCCGACTGCTCGTACCCGGTGCCGGAGAGGCCGACCAGCAGCGGTAGCGCGGCGACCGCGAGCAGCCCACCGGCGCGGGAGGCCGCGTTGTTGAAGCCGCTCGCCACCCCGGCGAAACGGTCCTCGACGGCGGCCAGCACCGAGGCGGTCAGGGGTGCCACCACCAGGGTCAGCCCCAGACCGAAGATCGCCACGCCGGGCAGGACGTCCCGCCAGTACGAGGCACCCGGCCCGACCCCCCGCAGCAGCAGCAACCCGGCGGCGGCGACCGCCGGCCCGACGGTCAGCGGCAGCCGCGGCCCGATCCGCGCCGACAGGGCACCGGCGCGTGGTGACCCGACCAGCAGCAGGACCGTCATCGGCAGCAGCGCGAGCCCGGTGAGGAACGCCGACCAGCCGACCACGTTCTGGAGGTAGACGGCGAGGAAGAAGGTGAACCCACCGAGTGCCGCGTAGACCACCACGGTGAAGACGTTCAACGCCGAGAAGAGCCGGCTGGTGAACAGCCCGGTCGGCAGCATCGCGGTGTCGCCCCTACGCCGTTCCAGCAGGACGAAGGCGACCGCGCCGAGCACCCCGACCGCCGCCGCCACCAGGACCGGGGCGGAGTCGAAGCCCCGGGCGGGCGCGTCGATCAGGGCGTACGTGACCCCGGCCAGGGCGGTCGCGCCGAGCAGCGCCCCGAGCACGTCGAACCGGCGGCGTCGCCGGCCCGCCCCCGCCGTACGCGACGTGTCCTCGTCCCGGCTCTCCGGCACCCAGCGCATCGCGGCCAGCACCACCAGCGCCGCCAGCGGCACGTTGAGAAAGAAGATCCACCGCCAGGAGAGCGCGTCGATCAGCCAGCCGCCGACGAACGGGCCGAGCGCGGTGGAGACCCCGGAGAGCCCCGACCACGCGCCGATCGCCTTACCCCGGTCGTCCGGGTGGAAGCTGGCCTGCAGCACCGACAGCGAGCCCGGGGTCAGCAGTGCCCCACCGGCGCCCTGGAGGAACCGGGCGGCGACCAGTTGCCCGGTGTCCTGGGCCAGCCCGCACAGGAGCGAGGCGACGGTGAACCACGCCACCCCGAGCAGGAAGATCCGCCGCCGACCGAAGCGGTCGCCGAGCGCGCCGCCGAGCAGGACGAAGGCGGCCAGCATCAGCGCGTAACCGTTGATCGTCCACTGGAGACCGGACACGGTGGCGTCGAGGTCCGCGCCGAGCCGGGGCAGCGCCACGTTGACCACGGTGCTGTCCAGGAAGACCATGCCGGAGGCGAGGACCGCCGCGAGCAGCGTGCCCCGCCCCGAGGCGGTGCCCATCCGGAGCGCGGGTGCCGTCATGGCACCCAATCTGCCCTGCACGATGTGCGAGACGCCACGAAACGCCGAAACCTTCCCCGGGTACTGTGCGGGATCGCCGGGAGCCCCCAAGCTGGAGAGGTGTCGTCTGTGCGTACCAGATCAGGACCGCGAGCCGCCGCGGCGCTCGCGGCGGCGCTGGCGCTCGGCGTGACCGCCTGCGCGCCGGTCCCGGAACCCGACACGACGCCGACCAGCGACGGCGGGAGCGCCGTGGAGAAGCTGGCCGAGCTGACGGTGGCCGGCGCCGGCTCGATGCGGGGCTACAGCCGCGACCACTTCCCACACTGGCGGGAGACCGGCAAGAACTGCGACGTGCGGGACACGGTGCTCAAGCGCGACGGTGAGGACATCAAGCTCTCCGGCTGCAACGTCGTGGCCGGGCGTTGGGAGAGCGTGTACGACGGCCGCGTCCTCACCGATCCGTCCGACGTGGACGTCGATCACATGGTGCCGCTCGCCAACGCCTGGCGCTCCGGCGCCGACGAGTGGACCGACGCGAAGCGGGGCGACTTCGCCAACGACACCGAACTGCCGCAGCTCATCGCGGTTTCGCGCACCTCCAACCGGGCAAAGGGTGATCAGGATCCGTCCCAGTGGAGGCCGGCGAACCGGTCGTACTGGTGCCGCTACGCGGAGAGCTGGGTCACGGTCAAGCACCACTGGCGGCTCACGGTGACCAGTGCCGAGAAGGCCGCCCTGGCCGAGATGCTGGAGGGCTGCACATGGGCGAGCAAGCCGTGACCGGAGGCGACCCGACCTCGACCACCGCCGGCATGGCGGCGGACGGCAACGCCGGCACCGCGGTGCCCGGTGCCGGCATGAGCGCGGACACCACCGGCGCCCCGGGCGGAGGCACGCCGGGCGCCGGGATGAGCGCCGACGCCGGCAGTCCGGCCGCCGGGCCGCAGGCCCGCACGGCCGACATCGTCCCGGGCCCGGGCGGGGTGATGACCGACGAGGTCGGCGTGGTCACCGGCGGACTGACGCTCCGCACGGAGTACGCCGACGGCCAGGTCACGCTCAGGGTGCAGTATCGGGAGGCGAACGAGTGGTACGCGGTGACCGGCGGGCGGGCCGCCCTGGCCGAGCCCACCGGGCTGGACGCCGTGCACACGATCGCGGTCGCCCTGCTGCACCGTCCCGAAGGCTGACACACAGGTGTTAGGAAGGGCCCCTTCCTATACGCCAGGCGTTAAGAAGGGGCCCTTCCTTCCACTCAGACGTAGGAGCCGGGCTCGCTGGGTGCCGACACGGTGTGCGGGTCCTCGCCCTCGTCGAGCGGGCGGGTGATCTGCACCTCGACCTTGTGCGGGCGGAGTTCGCCGCTGGCGATCTGCTCGGCCCAGTGGCAGGCCACCCGGCTGCCACCGATCTCGCGCAACGCCGGCCGCTCGTCGGCGCAGCGGGTCGGCTGCGCCCACGGGCAGCGGGTGTGGAACCGGCAGCCCGCCGGCGGGTTGGCCGGCGAGGGCAGATCACCCGCGAGCAGGATCCGCTCCCGGCGGTCCTCGACGTCCGGGTCGGGAACCGGCACCGCCGACATCAGCGCCCGCGTGTACGGGTGCAGCGGCTCGGTGTAGAGCCGGTCGCTCGGCGCCTCCTCCACCAGCGCCCCCAGGTACATCACGCCGACGGTGTCGGAGATGTGCCGGACGACGGCCAGGTCATGGGCGATCACCAGGTAGGTCAGGCCGAGGCTCTCCTGGAGTTCGTCGAGGAGGTTGACCACCTGGGCCTGGATCGAGACGTCGAGCGCGGAGACCGGCTCGTCGGCGACGATCAGTTCGGGCCCGAGCACCAACGCCCGGGCGATGCCGATGCGCTGCCGCTGCCCGCCGGAGAACTCGTGCGGGTAGCGGGAGAGCGCCCAGCGGGGCAGGCCCACCTTGTCGAGCGTCTCGCCGATGATCTGCCGCCGCTCGTCCCGGTTGCCGCCGATCCCGTGGGTGTGCAGGCCCTCGGTGAGGATCGACTCGACGTTCTGCCGGGGATCCAGGCTGGACATCGGGTCCTGGAAGATCATCTGCATTCGGCGGCGCATCGACCGCAGCCTGCCCGCCGGCAGCTTCGTCAGCTCGACGCCGTCGAAGACCACCTCGCCGTCGGTGGGCGGGGTCAGCTGGAGCAGCGCCCGGCCGAGCGTCGACTTGCCGCAGCCGGACTCGCCCACCAGGCCGTACGTCTTCCCGCGCGGGATCCGCAGGTCGACACCGTCCACGGCCTTGACGTGGCCGACGGTGCGGTCGAAGATCACCCCCCGCTTGATCGGGAAGTGCACCTTCAGGTCGCGTACCTCGACGAGGATGTCGTTGTCCGTCACGCTGTCTCCTCCTCGCGCGGGGCGGGACCGAGGCCCGGCACCGCCGGCGGGTCGTTCGGGACGGCCTGCGCCGGCACCGAGCCGGGCTCGGAGTCCGACGGCACCGCGCCCACGATCTCCTCGGCCGGCGTCATCCCGGGCAGCGGCGCCGGGTTGATGCACCGGTAGCTGCGGCCGTCATGGGTGAGCACCACCGCCGGCGGTTCACCCAGGCAAGCGTCGATCCGCCGGGAGCAGCGCGGGGCGAACGCACACCCATCCGGCCACGACAGCACGTCGCGCACCGAGCCGGGGATCGGGGTCAGTCGCTCACCGCGCCCGCCGTCGAGGCGCGGCACCGAACCGAGCAGACCCACGGTGTACGGGTGCCGCGGCTCCCGGAACAGCGGACGCCGTCGTGCCGTCTCCACCACCCGGCCCGCGTAGAGCACGTTGATGGTGTCGCACATGCCGGCGACCACACCCAGGTCGTGCGTGATCATCACCAGCGCGGTGCCCGAGTCCCGGACCAGCTCCTTGAGCAGCTCCAGGATCTGCGCCTGGATGGTGACGTCCAGCGCGGTGGTCGGCTCGTCCGCGATCAGCAGCCGGGGCCGGCAGGCCACCGCCATGGCGATCAGGGCACGCTGCCGCATGCCGCCGGAGAGCTGGTGCGGGTACTCCTTCAGGCGACGCTTCGGGTCGGGGATGCCGACCCGGTCCAACAGCTGGGCCGCCTCCTTCTCCGCCGCCGCGCCCTTCATCCCGCGGTGCCGGGTGAGCACCTCGGTGACCTGCAACCCGATGGGGATGACCGGGTTCAGCGACGACAGCGGGTCCTGGAAGATCATCGCGACGTCGCGACCGCGGATGTCGCGGCGGGAGCGGTCGTCGAGCTGGAGGAGGTCGGTGCCGTCGAAGACGGCCTTGCCGCCGACCCGCAGACCCGGCTGCTTGGGGAGCAGCCCCATGATCGCCAGTGAGGTGACGCTCTTGCCGCAGCCGGACTCGCCGACCAGGCCGACGACCTCACCGGCGTCGACGGAGAACGAAACCCCGTCGACGGCGTGCACGGTGCGCTGACCGCGCCGGGCGAAGGTGACGGAGAGGTCGTCCACTTCGAGCAGTGCCATGGCAGACCTACTTCCGCAGCTTCGGGTCGAGGGCCTCGCGCATCGCCTCACCGAGCAGGGTGAAGCCGAGCGCGGTGATGATGATGGCGACCGCCGGGTAGATGGCCAGCCCCGGCCGGACGCCGAGGTACTGCTGCGCGTCGGCGAGCATGACGCCCCACTCGGGCACCGCCGTGTTCGGGTTGCCGAGGCCGAGGAACGAGAGCGCGGCGGCCTCGATGATCGCGGTGGCCAGCGTGAGGGTGGCCTGCACGATCACCGGGGCGAGCGAGTTCGGCACCACGTGGCTCAGCGCGATCTTCGGCTTCTTGACGCCGAGGGAGGTGGCGGCGAGGACGTAGTCGCTGTTGGCCTGAGCGATCATCGAGCCCCGCAGCAGCCGGGCGAAGACCGGCACCGAGACCACGCCGACCGCGATCATCACGGTGGTCAGGCTGGCCCCGAGCAGGGCGGCGATGCTCACCGCGAGCAGCAGGCTCGGCATGGCCAGCAGCATGTCGATGAAGCGCATCAGGACGTTGTCGACCGCCCGCCCCCACCGGCCGCCCAGCCCGGCGGCGGCGCCGGCGACCCCGCCGATCAGCGCACCGATGGCCAGACCGATCAGCGTGGAGACCACGCCCACCAGCAGGGTCTGCCGGGCGCCGACGATCAGCCGGCTGAACTCGTCCCGGCCCTGGTGGTCGTAGCCGAGCCAGTGGTCGCCGTCCGGGCCGGGGATGACACCCGGTCGGATCAGGCCCTCCCGGATGCCGATCGTGTCGGTCGGGCTGTACGGGACGAGGAACGGACCGATCAGCGCGACCAGGACGAAGATCGTCAGGATCACCGCGCCGATGATGGCCGCTGGGTTGCGGCGCACCCGCCGGAACGCCTCCTGCCAGAGGCTGACGCCGCGCTCGTCGTCCCGGGCGGCCAGTTCGGCGAGCCGGTCGAGCTTTTCCTTCTTCCTGCCGGTGGTGATCGTCATCGGACCCTCACCCTCGGGTCGATCAGGCTGTAGGAGAGGTCGACCAGGAGGTTCACCAGCACGTACACCACCGCAATGATCATGATGAAGCCCAACAGCACCGGGTAGTCACGCTGGTTGATCGCCTCGGCGATGAAGGCCCCGATGCCGGTGAACGCGAAGACGGTCTCGGTCAGCACCGCACCGGAGAGCAGCAGACCGGTCTGCAGACCGATCGAGGTGACCACCGGGAGCATGGCGTTACGCAGCACGTGCCGGCCCCGGACGGTCCGCTCGGTCAGGCCCTTGGCCTCGGCGGTCCGCACGAAGTCCTCGTTGATCACCTCGAGCACGCTGGCCCGGGTGATCCGGACGATGACCGCGAGCGGGATGCTGGCCAGCGCGAGGCCCGGCAGCACGAGGTGCCAGATGGCGTCGGCGGCGGCGTCCCACTCCCGGGTCAGGATCCCGTCGAGGACGAAGAAGTTCGTGATCCGGGTGGCGTCGATGGTCGGGTCCTGGCGTCCGCTGGACGGGAACCAGCCGAGGTTCTCCGAGAAGATCGCCTTGAGCACGTACGCGAGGAAGAAGACGGGGATGCAGATCCCGATCAGCGAGCCGCCGACGGACAGGTGGTCGAGGAGCCGACCCCGGCGGCGGGCGGCCAGGTAACCCAGCGGGATGCCAATCCCGATCGCGATCACCAGCGCCGTGACGGTCAGCTCGACCGTGCCGGGGAAACGCTCCAGGAACTCGCTGACCACCGAGCGCTTGGTCGAGGTCGAGGTGCCCAGGTCCAGCCGGATCAACCGCCGGACGAAGCGGCCGTACTGCACCAGGATCGGCTCGTCGAGACCCATGCTGCGGCGGATCGCCGCGCGCATCTCGGGCGTGCCGCGCTCGCCGAGGATGGCGGTCTCGGGACCGCCGGGCAGGCGGCGGAGCCAGATGAACAGCAGGAGGGAGAGCCCGAACAGCGTCGGTATCAGCTGCAGCAGGCGTCTGACGATGAACCGGAACACGGTGGCCTCGAAATGGGTGGGGAGGGGCGCGGGCGGACGCTGTCGAAACAGCGCCCGCCCGCGGTCCTTGCGTCAGATCAGGACTTGAACTCGGCGGTGGCGTACCGCTCGTCGGTGAGCGGGCTGGCCTTGATGCCGGTCACATCCTTGCCGAACACGATCGCCGGCGGCGAGTGCGACACCGGGACACCCGGCAGGAAGTCCATGATGGCCTTGTTCAGGGCCTTGTACTTCTCCGTCCGGGCCGCCTGGTCGGCGGTGGTGTCGGCGTCCTTGAACTGGTCGAAGAGGGCGGGGTTGTTGAAGCCCCACTCGTCCTTCTGCCGGTCGAAGAAGGTGCCGATGAAGTTGTAACCGTCGCCGTAGTCGCCGGTCCACCCGAGGAAGTGCAGGTCGTGCTTGTTACCGGAGGTGGTGGCGTTCAGGTAGTCCGGGCTCCACTTCAGCGGGATCGGCTCGACCTTGATGCCGACCGCCTGGAGGTCCGCCGAGAGCAGCTCGAACAGGTCCTTCGGGTTCGGCATGTACGGCCGGGTGACCTCGGTCGGGTAGTGGAACCGCAGGGTCAGGTTCGCCGCGCCGGCATCGGCCAGCAGCTGCTTGGCCTTGTTGACGTCGTACTCGTACTTGGTGACGTCGCCGTTCCAGCCCTCGACGGTGTCCGGCATGAAGTTCACCGCGACCTTGGCGCCCGGGGGCAGCTTCGAGTCGACCAGGGCCTGGCGGTTGAGCGCGTGCGCGATCGCCTGCCGGACCTTGAGGTCCTTCAGCTTCGGGTTCCCGTTCTGGTTGATCGCCAGGTAGAGGATGTTGAACGCCGGACGGGTCAGGACGTTGAAGCCCTCGCTCTTCAGCGGCTCGACGTCCGCCGGGCCGACCAGGTCGTAGCCCTGGATGTCACCCGAGCGGAGCGCCTGCTTGCGCGCGTTCTCGTCCGAGATCGTCTTGAAGATGATGGTCTTCAGCTTGGCCTTGTTGCCCCAGTAGTCGTCGTTGCGCTCGATGGTGAGCGTCTTGTTGGCGACGTCCCAGGCCTTGAACTTGAACGGGCCGGTGCCGGTCGGGTGCTCCGTCGCGTACGCCGGGTACTTGATGTCCTCGGCGGTGCCACCGACGTTGCTGGCGTCGTACTGCTCCAGCGCCTTCGGGCTGTGGATGGAGAACGACGGCAGCATCAGCGCGGCCGGGATCTTGCTGGAGACCCGGGTGAAGCTCAGGTCGACGGTGGTGGCGTCCTTGGCGGTGCACGACTTGAAGAGGCTCGGCGGGAGCGTCTCGTCCTCGTTCTTGGCGAAGCCGCCCATGACGTCCTGCCAGTACGCGGTCACGTCCGGGCTCTGCATGAGGCCCTTGGCGTTGTACCAGCGGTCGAAGTTCTTGCAGACGGCCTCGGCGTTGAAGTCGGTGCCGTCGTGGAACTTCACGCCCGAGCGGAGCTTGAAGGTCCACGTGGTGCCGGCGGCGTCCGGGGTCCAGGACTCGGCCAGACCGGGGGTGACCTTGGTGCCACCCTCCTCCGGACGGACCAGCGTCTCGAAGACCTGACGTGCCACACGGACTGACTCACCGTCGCTGGCGAAGCTCGGGTCGAGCACCTTCGGGTCTCCGGCTACGCCGAAGACGAGGGTGTCCTTCTTGCTACCGCCGGAAGAATCATCGCGGTTGCTCTCGGCGCAGCCGGCTACCGCGAGGGCCGCGACCGCGACGGCCGCGATAGCGGCCTTCGGCCTGGATGCACGCATGGTGCTTCACCTCGTCCTTGGGGGTACGGACAACGCGGTGACAGGGGCCACCGATGGCGGTGACCATAGCTCCCAGGTCGACGGTGCCGAAACTGCCGGGTGGACGGTTGGTATCGGATCGTGTCTTGCCTGCGATCTGGCCGAAGAATCGAAGGTGAACAGCCGGCATCGCCGAACGATCCGCGTCCACGATGCCAAACTGTTACGTCGACTTGACCCTTATGACCTCTCGGTGTCAGACCCGCCGAGCCTGCTCAGCGACGCCTCAGACCGCCCGGCGCCCCTCGAAGGCACGGCCCAGCGTGATCTCGTCGGCGTACTCCAGGTCGCCGCCGACCGGGAGACCGCTGGCCAACCGGGTCACGGCGATGCCCATCGGCTTGACCATCAGCGCCAGGTACGTGGCGGTCGCCTCGCCCTCCGTGTTCGGATCGGTGGCGAGGATCAGCTCCTTCACCGCGCCGCTGCCCAGCCGGGTCATCAACTCCCGAATGCGCAGGTTGTCGGGGCCGATGCCCTCCAGCGGATTGATGGCACCACCGAGCACGTGGTAGCGGCCGCGGAACTCGCCGGTCCGCTCGATGGCCACCACGTCCTTCGGCTCCTCGACCACGCAGAGCACCTCGTCGGTGCGGCGCGGGTCGCGGCAGATCCGGCACTGCTCGGACTCGGCGACGTTGTAGCAACTGGTGCAAAACCGCACCAGCTCCTTGACCTTGCGCAGCGCGCCGGCCAGCCGGTTCACGTCGGCCGGGTCCGCGGACAGGACGTGGAAGGCGATGCGCTGGGCGCTCTTCGGGCCGACACCCGGCAGCCGGCCCAGCTCGTCGATCAGATCCTGGATGGCGCCCTCGTACATCGGCGGCTCAGAAACCGGGCAGGCCGAGGCCGCCCATCCCGCCCGCGACCGGGCCCATCTTCTTCTCGGTCAGCTCCCGGGCCGCCTCCGCCGCGTTGTGCACAGCCGCGACCACCAGGTCCTCCAGGGTCTCCACGTCCTCCGGGTCGACCGCCTTCGGGTCGATCTTGATGGACTTGAGCTCCCCGGTGCCGGCGACGGTCGCGGTGACCAGGCCACCGCCCGCGGTGCCGGTCAGCTCCGCCTCGGCGAGCTCGGCCTGCGCCTTGGCGATCTGCTGCTGCATCTTCTGCGCCTGCTTCAGCATCTGCTGCATGTTCGGCTGTCCACCTGGGCGCACGGATGGCTCCTTCTCGCACTCGTCTGCTCGGCCGCCGCCCAGCCTAGTCGCTGGGACCGACCCCTACCGCGCGGCGCTTCCCGCCCGGCCGAGATCCACTCGACGCCGCCGGCTTCGGGGTCTCCAGGCGACAGGACACCGCGATGCCGCCGACACGGAGTCGATCACCCGTCCACCGGACGTCGACCCGACTACCGGGCGTCGACCTCGTTGATCTTCTCGGCGCCGAACGCCTCGCGGAGCAGCCGTACCGCCTGCTCCTCGCTGGACTGCCGGGCCGTCCGCTCGTCGATCACCTCGTCCAGCGGCTCGTCGCCCGGGTCGAACCCCTCGTACACCGGGGCGGCCGGCGGGGTGTCGCCACCGCGCACCGGACCGTCGTAGTCCGGATCGTAAGGCGGCTCGCCGGCCCAGTCCGGATCGGCCGTCTGCCGGGCCGCCGGGGTGGGACGCTGCCCCTTGCCGGCCCCGGCGGCCGCCGCGCGGGCGGCGGCGATCGCGCTGCTCACCGACGCGGCGCCGGCCTGCGGCACCGCCGGCCCGGCCGGCCTGGGTACGGCGGCCGGCGTAGCCGGAACGGTCGGCCCGCCCGCGTCCTCCGGGGCGGCGCCGGCGTCCGACGGTACGGGCGGGTCAGGGTCAGCCGGGGCCACCGCGCCACCCGGGCGCGCCGCCTGCGGCCAGTCCTCCACGGCCTCGGCGGGCGCGGCGACCGGCGCGGGAGAGGCGCCACCGGGTCGGGCGGGTTCGGGCCAGTCCTCGTCCTCGCCGTCGGCGATTCCGGGCCCGCTCCCGCCGGCCGGCTGGTCACTGTCCGGGCGGGTCGGGGCGGGCGGCGGTGCCGAGCTCGGAGCAGCCGGGGTGGCGGCGGCCGGCCGGGCCGGGGCGGCCGGACGGGAGGGGCCGCCGAGCGGCGCCCCGCCCCGCTCACCGGCAACCTCGCAGCGGATCTGCCAGCGCCCGCCCAACTCCTCGTAGAGCGCGTCGGCGAGCACCGCGGCGTGGTCGGACATCATCCGCGCCAGCACCGACGACTTCACCGTCAGCACCAGCGTGTCGCCGTCGAGGTCGCGGACGACCGCGTCCCGCATCAGGGCCGCGATCCGCTTGTTGGTGCGGTTGACCTTGCCGACGACCTCGGGCCAGACCCGACGCACCGCGACCGCGTCCAGGGCACCCGGGGCGGCCGCGCCGGGGCGGGGCGGGGCGGGGGTCACCGGGTCGGGCATCACGGCGGACGGCGGGACCCGGCGAGCCGCGCCCGCGGAGTCAGCCGCCGCGGCAGGACCCCGGGCGTCGGCAGCGACGTCCGCCACCGCACCGGACCCGGCGCTGCCGGCCTGCCCGGCCCCGGCATCCGGACCGGCGTGGGTCGGGGCGTCGTGGACCGGGGACGGCCCGTCGACGCCCGCAGCGGCGCCGGCCCCGGGATGGGCGGTCACCCCGGCAGGGGCACCGGCGCCGGCGGCGGCACCCGGGTGGGCGGTCGCCCCGGCACGGGCGCCGGCGGCGGCACCCGGCTGGGCGGTCGCCCCGGCACGGGCACCGGCACTCGCGGCGGCGGCGCGGGCGGCGGCCACCCCGGACGGGGCGCCGGGAGCCGCCGGCGGGCCGGCGGGGTCGGTCGTGACCGCGGCGGCAGCCGCGGGCGGGGCGGGAGACGCCGCGCGTACCCCCTGGGGGTCGGCGGCGGGCGCGGAGCCGGCGGCGGCCGGCGGCGCGTCGGTGCCGGCGAGCGTGAGCCGGCGCTCCATGCGTTCCAGGCGCTGGAGGAGGCCGCCGGTCGTGTCGTCGGCGCCGGGCAGCAGCATGCGGGCGCAGATCAGCTCCAGCAGCAGGCGCGGAGCGGTGGTGCCGCGCATGTCCACCAGGCCGTTGTGCACGATGTCGGCGCACCGGGACAGGGTGCCGGGCCCGAGCCGCTGGGCCTGGGCGGTCATCCGCTCGACCTGGTCGTCCGGGCCGTCGATGAGCCCCTTGGCCACGGCGTCCGGGACCCGCTGGAGGACGATCAGGTCACGCAGCCGCTCCAGCAGGTCGGACGCGAACCGCCGCGGGTCGTGGCCGGCCTCGGCGACCCGGTCGACGGTGGCGTAGGCGGCCGCCCCGTCCCCGGCGGCGAGCGCGTCGCACATCTCGTCGATCAGCGCGGAGTCGGTGACGCCGAGCAGCGCGGCGGCCCGGGCGTAGGTGACGCCCTCGGGACCGGCGCCGGCGATGAGCTGGTCGAGCACGGAGAGGCTGTCCCGGGCGCTACCACCGCCGGCCCGCACCACCAGCGGGAAGACCGCCGGTTCCACCTGGACGCCCTCCGCCTGGCAGAGCTGTTCCAGGTACGGCCGGAGGATCTTCGGCGGGATCAGCCGGAAGGGGTAGTGGTGGGTCCGCGACTTGATCGTGCCGAGGACCTTCTCCGGCTCGGTGGTGGCGAAGATGAACTTGACGTACTCCGGCGGTTCCTCGACCAGCTTGAGCAGGGCGTTGAAGCCGGCCGACGAGACCATGTGCGCCTCGTCGATGACGTAGATCTTGAAGCGGCTCTGGGCCGGCGCGAAGAACGCCTTCTCGCGCAGTTCGCGCGCGTCGTCGACGCCGCCGTGGCTGGCCGCGTCGATCTCGATGACGTCGATCGAGCCGGCGCCGTCGGTGGCGAGCGCCCGGCACGAGTCGCAGGTGCCGCACGGCTCGGGGGTGGGGCCGTGCGCACAGTTGAGCGAGCGGGCCAGGATGCGGGCGCTGGAGGTCTTGCCGCAGCCGCGCGGGCCGGAGAAGAGGTACGCGTGGTTGAGCCGGCCGCTACGCAACGCCTGCGACAGCGGCTCGGTGACGTGCTCCTGCCCGATGACCTCGGCGAAGGTACGCGGCCGGTACTTGCGGTAGAGCGCCAGCGCCACGGCGTCCCGCCTCCTCTCGACCGGGCCATTCTGCGCCCGTCCGGCGTGGGTGACCACCCACCACCCCGGCCCGACTCAGGGCTTCACATGATCGACCCGGGTTGCGGCATCCGGCGGTGCCCGCAGGCCGGGACACCCCGACGTGCCGCATGTCGAGTGGATCACGGCCTACCGACGAAAAGGCCCCCCGTGCACCCGTCAGAGCCCGCTTATCCTTGCTGCCTTCCGGCCCTGGGGAGGTTCACGAGATGCACGCCGCACGGGGGGTACGCCAAGCGTACCCGACCCGTGGTCGATCCTCCGGGGGTGGTGGCGTGGGCGATCCCGGCGGACCCTGTATCCTGTTCCGCGGAGGATTCGCCTAGAGGCCTAGGGCGCACGCTTGGAAAGCGTGTTGGGTTAACACCCTCACGAGTTCGAATCTCGTATCCTCCGCTCGCCAGAGCAGAGCAGCGCAACGGTAGGGCCGGCCCCTCGGGGACCGGCCCTTCGTCGTTGCCGTGGCCACTCTCGCCTCGACTGTCCCGTTCCCCGGGGCGGGCGGCCCGCACCCGCCGGGTCAGCGGACCGGGCCACGCCCCGGTGATACTGGCCGGGTGGGATACCAGCTCAGCGCGGTCGTCGCGGACGTCGAGCTGCTCCGTGAGGAGACCCGCGAGCTGGAACACGCGGTCCTCGGCGGGTTGCGCCAGGACTTCGCGCTGCTGCCGGTGACCCCGCGGCTGGTGGAGGATCTGACCGGGGCACCGCCGGACTACACGGCCGGCGAGCCCGATCCGGAGCAGCCGTTCACGCTGGTGCTCTCCCCCGCGCTGACCGGGGTGCTGGCCCGCTGGTCCCGGCGGGGGCCGATCGCGTACGTCGAGGCGGCGTTCGCCGGCGGCCTCGGGCACCAGGCGGCGGTGGTGTGGCTCGGCGGCGCGCGATCCTGGGGGCCGCGCTTCGACGCGGTGTTCGACGGGCCGCGCGGCGAGTGGCCGATCAACGCCGCCCTCGTCGAGCTGGGCGTGGAGCCCGGCGCCTGGATCGACCCGTTCGCCGAGTTGGGGTTGCACGTCGAGCGGGACACGGCCGGCTGGCTGGCGCACGGGCGACGCGGGCTGACCGTCGACTACTGGGACGAGCTGGCCGAGGAGTGGGAAGAGCGGCAATCCGGCATCGGCCAGCAACCAGATGGGCCCCGTTCCGTTGGGGACTGGGGGATTCCATGAAATTGCGACAATTCGGCCTCATCGCCGCGCTGATGACCGCTGCCTCGATCGCGGGCAGCGGTCCTGCTTCACCGGACCGGATCGCCGTGGGCGAGCCGGCCGGCGCGGTCACCGTGGTCGACCTCGACGGACTGGCCGATGTGGACTTCGGCGACACCGAGGACGAACTCACCCGGCGGGGCATACTCCGGACGGACGTCGACGCCTGCGGCCCGATGCTGGCCGGGCACGAGACGGTCAGCCCGATCTTCGTGGAGGACCGGCTGGTCCTGCTCTGGGTCGGCGACCCGGTACGCACGCCCGAAGGGGTCGCCGCCGGCACGCCGCTCGCCGAGGTCCGGCAACGCTACCCGGAGGCGCGACACCTCGACGCTCCACAGGGGACGCACCGGTTCGACGGCCTGCTCGTCCGGGACGGCGACCGGGCGTACCTCTTCCTGCACGACGGGCAGGCGGTCCGCAAGGTCATCGCCGGGTACGCCGACTGGGCCCAGCGCGCCTTCGACGAGGGCCACGGCCCCTGCTGACCCGGCCACGGACGGAGCGCCCGGGGTCCCCCGGGCGCTCCGCCAACCGGCGGGCTGCTGGTTCAGGCGGGCCGGCCGCGCCCGGCGGGCGGAATGGGATCGTCGTACGCCCCCGGAGGACCGGTGTAGCGCTCACCGTCGAGGTACGGCATCGCGTTGGCCGTGCAGCCGTGCAGGCCGAGTGTCTGCTGCTGCATGACGGGTGCCGGGCGGCCCCGCCCGGGGCACAGCTCGTGACCGTGGCCGAGGCGGTGCCCCACCTCGTGGTTGACCATGTACCGGCGGTAGGTGGCAAGGCTGGCCCCGTAGCGCGGCACTCCCTTCACCCAGCGAGCCACGTTGAGCACCACACGGTGGCCGTTGCGGCACGAGGTGTAGCCGTCCGCCTGGTCCTGGCACAGCGCGTCACGGGTGCCGGGGGTGGCCAGGTAGACGGTGAAGTCGGCGGGTTGGTCCGCGCCGACCCGGCGCAGGCGCAGCGTCCCGCCGGCGGTCCAGCCCTGGGGGTCGTTCAAGGTTCTGGTCACCTCGGCCGCGAACTCGGCCACGGGAAGGCCCTGGATGTCGCGCTCGACCGCCACCCGGTAGCGCCACAACCGTCCGGCGCCCTGCGGCCGTGACGGCTCGGCGGCGGCGATTCGCCACCGGTTGCCGCCGCTGGCGGGATAACTGACCGGGGTCGCCTTCCGGGCCGGCCTGGGCGCCGGCACCGACACCTCGGGTGCCGAGGTGGCGGCACCAGCGGCCGGGACCGCTGACCGACCAGCCGTCGGCGCCGAGCACCCCGTGACCAGTGCGACCAGCACCAGCCCCGACACCGCGCTGACGCGAATCAGCCTCGTATTCTTGCCTGCCATGTGGTTCTCCTCGCTGGTCAGCGCCTGTCGGCGCTGCGCAGCGGGAAGGACGGGTGGTCCGGTCGCAAAGTTGGTGTCGCAGGGGCTCAACCTTTCCGCCGTGCCGCTCGTCCTGTCCGGCGTGAGGTGTGGGAAGGGCCGGCATGGCTCGGGGTGATGCGGAGTTCGTCGAGTTCGCCCGGGCGGCGTCCGGGCGGCTGGTGCATGCCGCCTACCTGATGACCGGCAACCACCACCAGGCCGAGGACGCGGCGCAGACCGCCCTGGTCCGGACGTACGCGTCGTGGTCCCGGATCCAGGACGACGACGCGTACGGGTACGCCCGCTCGGTGCTGGTCAACCACCTCATCGACAGCTGGCGACGCCCGATCCGCGAGTACCCCACGGAGGAGCTCCCGGAGCAACGTCGGGACGACATCGCCGACGAGGTCGCCACCCGACGCTGGCTGCTCGCGATCCTCGGCTCGCTCAGCCCCCGCGAGCGCGCCATCGTCGTCCTGCGGTACTACTTCGACCTTCCGGAGGCCCAGGTGGCCCGCGAGCTGAACGTGTCGGTCGGCACGGTCAAGAGCACCAGTTCACGAGCCCTGCAGAAGCTGCGCACCACCGGCCGCGTTTCCGATGCGCAGGAGGCGTGCCGATGAACGAGGTGGAGCAGCTCCGCCAGGCCATGCGGGCGACGGAACGCGCCCCCCGGGGCGCCCTCGACCTGGGCACCATCATGCGCGAGGGCCGCCGGATCCGTCGGCGGCGCCAACTCGCCGGCGCCGGCGGGGCGGCGCTGTCGGTGGCCGTCGTCCTCGGCGTAGCGGTCGGCGTGCTGGGAGACCGCCCGCCGCAGCCGGAGCCCCAGCCCGCTCCGGTCGCCACCGCACCCGCCCACCCGACGGCGGCCCCCGGCCCGACCGAAGGCACCCAGGAACCGCGACCGGTCGGCGATGTGGTGGACAGCGGGATCCGGTACGGCGGCGAGGAGCGGGTCTTCTACTTCGTCCGGGTCGACCTGCCCCGACAGCCTCGGGTGACGATCGGGTTGGTCGCCGGCCGCCGCACCGCCGACGGGACGCTGACCTCGGACTTCCTGGCCAACGACGTGGAGGGCAGTGACCGCCGGCCCGGATTCCACGCGATCGGCTACGACCAGGCCGGATCCGTCCCGACGAAGCCGCAGGTGCCCACCTTCGGGTACTTCGTCGGACCCGCGCAGCGGATCGTCGGCACCGTCGACGGCCGGCAGATCACGGCCCGGCAGGCGCGGTGGAGTGAGGATCCGCAGGTGGTGATCTTCTGGTTCGAACCGCGCAAGCTGGCGCCGGGAACCCCACTGGACGGCATCGTCGCCCGCGACGTGCGCGGTCGGAAGCTCTGACCGACCGACCGACCGACCGACCGGCGGCGGCGGCGGCGGCGGCGGCGGCATACTGAGTATGCTGCTCGCCGTGCGCCCCGACCATCGAACGTTGGCACTCACCGCCGTCGCAGGAGGCTTCCTGCTCGGCTTCCTCGACTTCTTGTGGATCAAGTTCGTGCCGTACCCCTTCGCCGAACTCGGCAACTCCACCGCCACGTGGGCAGTCGCCGCCTTCGCCTTCGGCTGCTGGGCCCGGTCGGGCTGGTTGCGCGCGGCCCTGGGCGCCGCCGTCCTGCTCGTCGTGGCGGTGCCCAGCTACTACCTGGCGGCAACGCTCGTCCAAGGTGACGATCTGGCCGTGGTGTGGGCACCGTCGTCGCTGCTCTGGATGGTCTTCGGTGTCCTGGCCGGCGTGGTCTTCGGCATCGGCGGCACCTGGGCGCGTGGGACGGGCTGGCGACAGATCGTCGGGACGGCACTGCCGGCCGCCGTGTTCTTCGAGGAGGCGACCAGGTACGCCCGCAATGCGAACGATCCCAACTATCCTCCCGGCCTCCTGTGGAACGTCGTCATCGACGTCGCGCTCGGCCTCCTGGTCGTCGCGCTGATCGGGACCGGAAGCCGGCAACGGATGCTCGCACTGGCCGTGGCCCTGCCCCTGGCCCTGCTCATCCTCATCGCGTTCGCGGTGGCCGGCGGCTGGTGACCGAAACTGAGACCACAAGCGGAACGCCCGGCTGATCCTCGCGGATCAACCGGGCGTTCTCGCTGTTCACGAGCGGTGGTGGCGGGATTTGAACCCGCGGAGGGCGTGAACCCTCACACGCTTTCGAGGCGTGCTCCTTAGGCCACTCGGACACACCACCGCCGAGTAGGGTACAGGACCGCGGGATCGGACGCCGGACCGGTATGCCGCTGAGCGGCCTGGCAGGATCCTTGCCATGAGTACGCACATCGGCGCTAAGCCGGGAGAGATCGCCGAGCGGGTCCTGATGCCGGGTGACCCGCTGCGGGCCAAGTGGATCGCGGAGACGTACCTCGAGGGTGCCCAGTGCTACTCGACGGTCCGCGGGATGCTCGGCTTCACCGGCCGCTGGAACGGCGTCGACGTCTCCGTGCAGGGTTCCGGCATGGGCATGCCGTCCGCCTCGATCTACGCGCACGAACTGGTCAACGAGTACGGTGTGAAGTCGCTCATCCGGGTCGGCTCGTGCGGCGCCCTCACCGAGGACCTCCAGCTGCGTGACGTGGTGGCCGCGATCGGGTCGTCCACCGACTCGAACATGAACCGGATGCGCTTCGACGGGCTGATCGACTACGCGCCGGTCGCCGACTTCGGGCTGCTGCGTACCTCGGTGGAGGTCGCCGAGCGGCGCGGCATCACCATGCGGGTCGGGCCGATCCTGGCGGCGGACGCCTTCTACACCGACCGGCCGGACCTCTACGACACCCTCGCCGACTACGGCGTCCTGGCGGTGGAGATGGAGTCGGCGGCGCTCTACACGATCGCGGCCCGGTTCCGGGCCCGCGCGCTGACGATCCTGACGGTGAGCGACCACATCCGCACCGGCGAGAAGACCACGTCGCAGGAGCGGGAGCAGACGTTCAGCCAGATGGTGGAGATCGCCCTCGACACGATCATCGCCTGAGCAGACCCGCCCCGCCGCCCGTCCGGGTGGCGGGGCGGCGTGCGTCGCGGGTGAGCGCGATCACCGCACAAACAATACGACCGGTCGTGCTTTTTGAGTACGCTGCCCTCATGACCGTCGACGGACGCCTCGTGCGGGGTGAACGGACGCGCACGGCCGCGTTGGACGCCGCCGTGGTGCTGGCCACCGAGGCCGGTCTGCACGGGCTCAGCCTGGCGCAGCTCGCCGACGCGCTGGGCGTGAGCAAGTCCGGGCTCTTCGCGCACTGGCGATCCAAGGAGGCGCTCCAGCTCGCCGCGATCGACCGGGCGGTGGAGCAGTGGCGGGAGCGGATCGTCGAGCCGGCACTGCGCGCCCCGCGCGGGGTACGCCGGCTCCGGGCGCTGCACGAGGCCAGGATCGACTTCTATGCGGCGCGGGTGCTCCCCGGCGGCTGCTTCTTCGCCAACACCCAGTTCGAGTACAACGCCCGCCCCGGCCCGGTGCGGGACCGCCTGGCCGAGGCGTACGCCCGGTGGACGGCCTTCCTCGAACAACTCGTCCAGCAGGCGGTCGACGCCGGCGAACTCCCCGCCGACCTGGTCGTCGCCCAGCTGGCGTACGAGATCGACGCGCTCGGGATGAGCGCCGCGATGCAGTCCCGGCTGCTCGAGCCGGACACCGCCTACCGGCACGCCCGCCACGGCGTGCTGGACCGCCTCCGGGCGCTGTGCCCGGACCCGACCCTGCTACCGGAAGGCCTCACATGAGCCACGCCCTCGCCGACCCGCCCGCCGTCGACTTCGGTCACGTCGAGCACGTCACCGTGCACTTCGACGACCTCGACGCCCTCGGGATCCTGCACAACGCCCGGTACGCGGTACTGCTGGAGCGGGCGCTGACCCCGTACTGGGCCGACCGGGGCGTCGCCTTCCAGGGCGGGAACAGCGCACCGGACGTGTTCCACGCGGTACGCGAGTTCGCGATCACGTTCCGGGCGCCGATCACCGGCACCGGCCCGGTCGCGGTGCACTTCTGGCTCGACCGCTTCGGCACCAGCAGCGCCGAGTACGCGTTCCAGTTCCGGTCGGTCGACGGCACCACGGTGTACGCCGACGGCCGGCGGGCGATCGTCCGGCTGGACCCGGCCACCATGCGGCCGGCGCCCTGGACCGACGCCGCGCGTGCGGTAGCGGCGACCCTGCTCCGCCCGGAGCGTTAGGAAGGGACCCTTTTACTACCGCAGGCGTTAATAAGGGGCCCTTCCTTACTCCCTCAGCGGAAGAAGGCGCGCAGGACGGCGGCGGTCTCGGTCTCGAGGACGCCGCCGTAGACCTCCGGGCGGTGGTTGAGCCGGCGGTCCCGCAGCACGTCCCAGAGCGAGCCGGCCGCGCCGGTCTTCGGTTCCCAGGCTCCGAAGACGACGGTCGAGACCCGGGCCAGCACCAGCGCGCCGGCGCACATCGTGCACGGCTCCAGCGTGACCACCAGGGTGCAGCCGTCGAGCCGCCAGCGCCCCAGCCGCTCGGCCGCCCGGCGCAGCGCCAGCACCTCGGCGTGCGCCGTCGGGTCACCGGTCAGCTCCCGCTCGTTGCGGCCGGTCGCCAACTCCACGCCGTCCGGGCCGTACAGCACGGCCCCGACCGGAACGTCGTCGGCGGTGGCCGCCGTGTCCGCCCCGGTCACCGCGATCTCCAACGCCCGGCGCATCCACAGCTCGTACCGCTGCCGGCGGCCCGCGCCGTCCGGGTCGGCCAGCCCCTCGTCCGCCCCCGGGCCGACCCGCCCGGCCCGGCCGGGCGTGGGCTGCCCCGGTCGCACCGTCTCCAGGGCGGGGTCGGTGGCGTCGGCCGGCTCGCCGCCGTGCGGGAGCGGTGCGCCCCCGGCCGCCGGACCGGACGCGCCCGGCTCAGACCTCACGCAACTCCTCGACCTCGTCGGCGCAGCCCAGCACCGTGCAGATCTCGGCGGTGACGTCGGCCGGCAGCATGCCCTCGTGGGTGCAGAGCGCCAGCAGCTTCGCCGCCGGGATGCCCAGGTCGGCGAGGAGGTCCGCGTCGCCGACCGGGTCCGCCTCGGGGTCGACGGCCGGCTGCTCGCTCTCCTCGTCGCCGCCGGCCGGGCGGGACTCCTCGGTCTCGTCCAGGCCGGTGACCGACGCCTTGAGGTCACCGACCAGCAGCGCGCCCAGGCGGGACTCCTCCGCGTACGCCGAGTCGGAGCCGAAGACCCGCAGGTCCTCACCCTCGTCGAGGCGGAGGATCACCAGGTACGCGTCCTCGGCCTCGACGAAGAGCAGCGACAGGTCGGCGTCCCCGTCGACGTCGCGCAACCGTTCGGCGACCTCGTCGATGTCGGTGACCCCGCGCAGGTTCACCTCGGCGGCGGTCCAGCCGCTCTCGTCGCGCACCACCGCCGCAGCGAAATACGACACGGTCCCCCCAAACTGCCTCGGCGCCCC
Organism: Micromonospora sp. NPDC047707; assembly: GCF_040704235.1. NCBI lineage: Bacteria > Bacillati > Actinomycetota > Actinomycetes > Micromonosporales > Micromonosporaceae > Micromonospora > Micromonospora sp. NPDC047707. The sequence continues at coordinate 24,887 of NZ_JBEYSU010000025.1, read as the reverse complement.
TACAGCCGACCCGTTACGCGTGCACGTTAGCCGGTCGGGTCGGCAGGCGACCGGTCAACGCCCCGAAGGGCCGGCCAATCCTGGGGAAAGTCGGGGTCACCCGACGAGGCGGCGGCGGGTGGCGATGAGCTGCTTCAGCCGTTCGCTGCGGAGACGCTGCGGCCGCTCCCGCTGGCGTACCGCCCGGGCACCCGCCAACTCGGCGAGGAGTTGCAGGCGGCGACGGCTGCGTTCGGGGTCGAGCCGCGGAGTGGTCCAGGCCATACCGCCGAGGGTGCGGCAGCCTACACGGTCACGTCAAGACGGGCTTCGCTGCGCAGCCGCGCGACGACGGACCGCGACCTCACCAGAGTGGCCAGTCGCCGCTCGTCGCCCACCGGACCACCACGATCGCCGCCGCGATGCTCCACCCGCCACCGGTGACGATGGCGATCCCGGTGCCCACGCCCCGGTCGCCGTGGCGCACCAGCAGGAGGGCGACCAGCCAGGCGAGACCGCCGGCCACGAGCGTCCACCACACGTACGTCCGCACGCTCGTGCCGAGCAGCCCGAACAGCAGCAGCCACGCCGCCGCGCCGGCGCCACCGGCGGCGACACCGCCCCCGGAGACCGGGTGCGGCTCCCGGTAGGTCGGCCGTGCCGGGGGCCCGGACGGGAAGAGCCCCGACGGGCTACGCGGGCGGAACCCGCCGTACGGATCGCTCGTCACGGTCACTCCTCCCGCCACGCACGCCTCTCGTCCTCACCGTACTGGTCTGTCAGGATGGCGCGATGCCCTCGCCGTCGACCGGGCACCGCCCGGTGTACCCGGTCCTGCTGCTGCTCGTGTCGGTGCTGGCCGCCGGTTGCGCGACGACCCGGCCCGGGGCGGACGTCGGCCCGCCCACCGCGCCGGCCACGGCGGACCAGCCGGCGGCGTCGGCACCCGGTTCCGCGCCGGGCGCCGCGACCTCCGGGGGCCCGTCGGCGGTGCCGACCCGCGCCGGGCTCACGCACGTCTTCCCGGTACGCGCCCGCAAGGTCGCCTACCACCCGACCCACTCGGCGTACCCCGGCACGGACATTTTCGCCGACTGCGGGGAGCCGGTCGTGGCGGTCACCGACGGGACGGTCCTGGAGGTCAGCCGGGTGGACCGGTTCGACCGGCGCGGCCCGCTCGGCCCGTGGAACGGCGGGCTGTCGGTCTCGGTGCTCGGCGACGACGGCGTCCGCTACTACGGCTCGCACCTGACGGAGGTCGCCGCCGGGATCGATCCCCGGGTCCGGGTGCGGGCCGGTCAGCAACTCGGCACGGTGGGCCGCACCGGCAACGCGAACAACGTCTGCCACCTGCACTTCGGCATCTCGCCGCCGTGCGCCGGGCAGGACGGCTGGTGGATCCGGCGCGGTGTGGTCTGGCCGGCGCCCTACCTGGACGCGTGGCGGCGCGGCATCGACCGCAACCCGGCGACCGAGGTGACCGCCTGGCACCGCCGGCACGGCTGCCCGAAGGCGCCACGCACCGGCTGACGGGCGGGTCCCCGCGCCGCCGGTTCGTCCCCCCGAACGGCCGCGTGGGCGCGTAGGTTGCAGGACATGGCCGCCCGGGATCCCATCGCCGACCTGCGCCGGATCGCGTTCCTGCTGGAACGCGCCAACGAGGCCACCTACCGGGTACGCGCGTTCCGGTCCGCCGCGAACGCCCTGGCCGCCCTGCCGGCGAAGGACGTGACGGAGCGGGCGCGCAGCGGCAAGCTCACCGAGCTGTCCGGGGTCGGCGACGTCACCGCCCGCTGCGTCGTCGAGTCGCTGGCCGGTGAGGAGCCGGTCTACCTGCGCCGGCTGGTCGCGACCGAGGGGACCGACCTGGACGCGGAGGCGACCGCCCTGCGTACCGCCCTGCGCGGTGACTGCCACACCCACTCCGACTGGTCCGACGGCGGCTCACCGATCGAGGAGATGGCGCTCGCCGCGGCCGAGCTGGGGCACGAGTACCTGGTGTTGACCGACCACTCGCCCCGGCTGAAGGTGGCGCGCGGCCTCACCGCCGACCGGCTGCGCCGCCAGCTCGACCACGTGGCGAAGCTCAACGAGGCCCTGCCCGAGGGGTTCCGGATCCTCACCGGCGTCGAGGTGGACATCCTCGCCGGCGGTTCGCTGGACCAGGACGAGGACCTGCTGGCCCGGCTCGACGTGGTGGTCGGTTCGGTGCACAGCGGCCTCAACGACGAGCGCGGCAAGATGACGCGCAGGATGCTGGCCGCCATCGCGAACCCGCACCTGGACATCCTCGGTCACTGCACGGGTCGGATGGTGTCGTCCCGGCCGGCCGGCGTGACCGGCCCGGGTGACCGGGCGCACCGCCCGCGTACCCGGGGCGAGAGCGACTTCGACGCGGACGCGGTCTTCGCGGCCTGCGCCGAACGCGGCGTCGCCGTGGAGATCAATTCGCGGCCGGAGCGGCAGGACCCTCCGAAGCGACTGATCCGGCGGGCGTTGGAGGCCGGCTGCCTCTTCGCGATCAACACCGATGCGCACGCCCCCGGGCAGCTCGACTGGCAGCGCTTCGGCTGCGAACGCGCCGCCCGCTGCGGCGTCCCCGCCGACCGGGTCGTCAACACCTGGCCGGCGGATCAGCTCGTGGTGTGGGCCGCGAAGCGCCAGGAGCCGCGTCAGTAGGGTGCCCGGCCGGGCAGCACGGGCTCGGCGGCGGGCACCGCCGGCGTGCCCACCGGTGTCGGCGTCGGTCGGCGGCCGATCAGGCCCTGGGTGACGGCGACGCCGAGGAGCACCACCAGCGCGCCGACCGGCTGGTGCCAGGTCAGGCGCTCGTCGAGCACGAGCGCTCCGATCAGCACCGCGAAGACCGGGATCAGGTAGGTGACCGTGGAGGCGGTGCTCGCCCCGGCCACCCGGATGTTGCGCAGGTTGATGACGAAGGCCAGCCCGGTGCCGAGCGCGCCGAGCGCGAGGACGCTGGCGACGACCTCGCCGGACAGGGCGGTGGGCACCGGCGGGGCGCCGGCCACCAGCGGCGCGACGATCGCGAGCTGCGCCACCGCCATCAGCAGCTGCGCGGCGGAGAGCGACAGCCCCGAGTGGGCGCTGCCCGCCACGAACTTCTTCTGGTACGGGATCCCCACGCCGTAGCAGGCCGCCGCGCCGAAGCACATCAGCTGGCCGGCGAAGTGGGAGCCGCCGACGCCCTCCCACACCCCGAGCACCACGAGCACCCCGGCGAAGCCCAGCCCGAGCCCGACGGCACGGCGGGCCGTCAGCCGTTCGGTGCGGAAGACCAGCACCGCCATCGGCAGCACGATCAGCGGGGTGGTGGCGTTCCAGATGCCCGCCAGCATGGACTCGACGCGCTGCTCGCCGTAGCCGAAGAGGGTGAACGGGACCGCCACGCCGAGCGCCCCGATCACGAAGAGGTGGGCCCAGATCCGCGGCTCGCGGGGCAGCCGGTCGCGCAGCACGGCGAGCACGACGAGCAGCGTCACCGCGCCGGCGGCGACCCGGTAGAGGGTGAGGTGCAGTGGGTGCAGCTCCCGGATGCCGACCTTGATGAACAGGAAGCTGGAACCCCAGATCGCGGCCAGGGCGATGAACCCGGGCAGCCAGCTCCGCAGCGCCGCCCGGTCAGGAGTGAAGTCCGCCGTCACCCCTGACACTCTGCCGCAGGGGTACGACGAAGTCCCGCGCTTTTCGGACGCCGTGTCGACCGCCACAGCACCGGCGGTCCGGACCGGCGCCGCCCCGGTCGGGCCGCTGCCCGGCGCATCGCAAACAGGGTCGACAACCAGGCCGTGGGGTCACGTAGGGTCGCAGCGTGGGACGAATCGATGACATCGCCAACCGCTACGTGGCGGACTGGGCCGCGCTGAGCCCGACCGGCGCCACCTACGTCGGCATCGCCGGCTTCGACGACCAGCTCGACGACCTGTCGCCCGCCGGTTACGCGGCCCGCGCCGACCTGACCCGGCGCACCCTCGCCGACCTCGACGTCACCGAGCCCGAGTCGGAGGCGGAGCGGACCGCCCGGGAGGCCATGCAGGAGCGGCTCGGCCTGGACCTCGCCCGCTACGAGGCGGGGGAGGTCGGCAACGGGGTCAGCGTCATCACCAGCGGCCTGCACGACCTGCGCTCGGTCTTCGACCTGATGCCGACCGACGGCGAGGACGCGCGGGCGAACATCGCCGCCCGGCTCAACCGCTTCGCCGGCGCGCTGGAGGACTACAAGACCACGCTGCGCGAGGAGGCCGCCGCCGGGCACGTCAGTGCCCGGGCGCAGCTGCTGGAGGTCGCGAAGCAGTGCGACATCTGGGTCGACCCGGACGGCGACAACTTCTTCCACGGGCTCGTCGAGCGGTTGGGCGAAGACGGCACGCTCGGCGCCGAGCTGCGGCGCGGCGCGGCCGCCGCCACCGGGGCCACCGCCGAGTTCGGCCAGTTCCTCCGCACCGAGCTGGCGCCCCTCGGCCGGGAGCGGCAGGCCGCCGGCCGGGAGCGCTACGAGCTGGCCTCGCAGTACTTCCTCGGCGCGAGGGTCGACCTCGACGAGACGTACGCCTGGGGGTTCGAGGAGCTCGCGCGGCTCGAGGCCGAGATGCGGACGGTGGCCGCGCGGATCGTCGGGCCCGGCGCGACCGTCGACGACGCGGTCGCGGCGCTCGACGCCGACCCGGCCCGCACGATCCAGGGCAAGGAGGCGTTCCGCGACTGGATGCAGGCGCTCGCCGACAAGGCCGTCAGCGAGCTGCACGGCACCCACTTCGACATCCCGGAGCAGGTACGCCGGATCGAGTGCTGCCTGGCGCCGACGAGCGACGGTTCCATCTACTACACGGGCCCCAGCGAGGACTTCTCCCGACCGGGCCGGATGTGGTGGGCGGTGCCGCAGGGCATCACCGACTTCTCCACCTGGCGCGAGGTCACCACCGTCTACCACGAGGGCGTGCCGGGCCACCACCTGCAGATCGCGCAGACGGCGGTCCGCGCCGAGAAGCTCAACCGCTGGCAGCGGCTGCTGTGCTGGGTCTCCGGTCACGGCGAGGGCTGGGCGCTCTACGCCGAGCGGCTGATGGACGATCTGGGCTACCTGGAGGACGCGGGCGACAAGCTCGGCATGCTCGACGGCCAGGCGTTCCGCGCCGCGCGGGTGATCGTCGACATCGGCATGCACCTGGAGCTGGAGATCCCCGCCGACAACCCGTTCGGCTTCCACCCGGGGGAGCGGTGGACGCCGGAGCTGGGCTGGGAGTTCATGCGGGCCCACTGCCGGGTGCCGGACGAGAACCTGCGCTTCGAGCTGAACCGGTACCTGGGCTGGCCCGGGCAGGCACCGTCGTACAAGGTCGGCGAGCGGATCTGGCTCCAGGCCCGGGACGACGCGAAGGCCCGCAAGGGCGCCGACTTCGACCTGAAGGAGTTCCACCGCCAGGCGCTCGACCTGGGTGCCCTCGGGCTGGACCCGCTTCGCCGGGCTCTCGCCCGCCTCTGACGGGAAGAAGGTGCGGGGCCGGTGGCGCCGGCCCCGCACCGGGGTGGTGGTGGAGCGGGGTCAGTTCAGGGTCAGCCGTAGCCGCGGCTTCGCGGTCAGCGTGTCGCTGGTGACGAACGCCAGGTCCATCGCCGGCTCGGTGAAGGTGATCGGGATCGGTGAGGTGATCGGCAGGCCGTCGGGGAACGGCAGGTCCGGCGTCAACGTGATCTTGATGCCGAGCAGCCGCCCCACGAAGCGGGTCGCGTAGAAGTCGACGTTCCCCTGGACGGTCAGCTGGCCGGTGGCGAAGCCCATGGTGCGCCCGGCCGGGCCGGGTACGCGGAGCAGGAAGTCGTCGGTGACCGCCCGCGCCATGCTGAACTTCAGCGCCTTGAGGGTGCCCTGGGCGGTGGGCAGGTCGACGATCCCGTCGAACCGCAGCCCGGTCATGGTGACCTTCGAGCCGGTCAGCTTGGACGGCACGGCGTTCACGGGCGGTTGTCCCGGGTCGACCGCGACGCGCGGCAGCGGCTCGCCCGCCTCGACGTCGCCGCTCGGCCGGGGGGTGGGCGTGGCCGTGGGGCAGCCGGGCGCGGTGGGCCGAGGGCGGGGCGTGCCGGTCGCGGCGGGCCGGCCGGTCGCGGTCGGAGTCGCGGAGGCCGACGGCTGCTCCTCCTCGTCGTCGCCACCACCGAACAGGTCGCCGATGCCCTCCAGGATGTCGGTGATGAGGTTGCCGTCGTCCTCGTCGGCGTCCGGGCTCGGGCTCGGGCTCGCCGACGCCGCGCCGCTCGGGCGGGGTGTCGCCGACCGGCTCGGCGCGGCCGGGCCGGTCGTCGCCGGTCGGGTCGGGCAGGCGGCGGGGGCCGCCACGACCGCCCGTCCCGCGGGGACGGCCGCCCGCGCCGGGGCCGGCGCGGCGAGCGCCGCGGTGGCGGAGAGCCCGACCAGCCCGAGCAGCACCGCGAGGTACCGCGGATCGCGCGGCCCGGGTACGGGCGGACCGGCCGGAGGGTGGGGCCGCGGCTGGTACGCCGACGGCGCCGGCCGGGCCGCGCGGAGCCGGTCGCCGGCCGGTCCGGCCTCGTCGACGAGCGTCGGCGTGTCCGGGTCGGGGCCGGCGGGCACCGCCCGCAGGTGACGTGCCGTCGCCTCGGCCGGCGCGGGCTCCGCTCCGGTGTGGTCGGTACCCGCGTCCTGATCGACGTCGGGCGTCGTGGTGGGAGGTCGGTCCGGGGTCCAGGCGAAGGCCAGGGCGCTGCCGACCATGCCGAGCAGGAGCCCGGCGAAGAATCCGCCGAGGTTCACCCCGATCAGCGAGAAGAGCGCGGTGACCGCGGCCACCACGGCGTAGAAGATGCGCTGCTGCGGGCTGAACCAGATCAGCAGGCCGCAGGTCACCAGGATGGTGGGGATCAGCCAGGAGAGGAATCCGGTGGGTCCCATCTGGAAGGAGAGACCGCCGAGCGACATCTGGGTGGTCCCGAAGATCTCCAGGCCGGCCAGCGCGGTGAGCAGGCCGCCCCAGAACGGGCGTACCCGGCGCCACCGGCGGAAGCCGCGCCAGGTCTCGCGGAGACGACCGGGCCGGGCGTGCTGCGGTTCGGCGGTTGTCACGTACGCCTCCTGCCGGGTGAGGTGTCGTGGGCAGGGAACGGGCCCGCGGAGCGTGCCCTCCGCGGGCCCCGGTGATCAGGTCAGAAACATTCCTTGGCGTCCGCGCCGACGTTGACCTTGAGCTTGAGCCCGGTCAGGTTGAACGTGCCAGCGTGGGTGGAGCGGGCCACCTGGCGGAGGTTCTTGATGACCACCGTGTCGGACTGCTGGCCGAACGACTTCTTCTCGCCGGTGGCGCCCTTCGGGCCGCCGGTCAGGGTGGAGGCGTCCTGGCCGATGTTGATGTTCTTGAACTCGGCGTCGCCCTCGAGCAGGTCCATGTCGATCAGCAGTTCGCTCGCGGTGGCCGGCTTGCCGCCCCCACCGGCGTTGATCGTGAGGACGACCGGCGCCCCGGGCACCTTCACCGACTGGCACAGGTCGTAGAGCTTGGCGTCGCGGATGCCGGAGACGGCGACCGGGTGCTTCGTGCCGTTCTCCTCCTCGGCGATCCCGCCGTACTGGACGAAGCCGTTACCGCGCAGCTCCGTCGCGGAAACCTTGAACGTCTGGCCGGAGACGGCGAACGACGCCGCGATCGCGCCGTTGGACATGCCGAACACGATCGCGCCGGCGACTGCCGTCGCGGGCACCATGAGCGCGGCGAAGCGCCGCCACCGGGTACGACCCGGGTTGTCGAACCGATCCTGCACGGGGCCCTCCTCGGGGTGATGTCGCGCGGGGTGGCCGGTCGGCGGGGGTGACGACGCCCGCACCGGGTCGTCACCTGTTACCGGCGGGTAACGAGCGTGCAGTGATGGTGCACCCCTGAGGCCCGCGTCACAAGGCCCGGATTACCTGTCAGTAACAGGGGGCTGACGTACGGGCATGATCTCGTTACAGGACGTTGACAGAACGGCGTCGTTTGTAAAGTTCAAGCTGACCAATATCCGGCATTCCTGGGCACAGAGGTAACGCGCGGTAGCCAAACCATCGACGGATTACGATTCCGTAACGACCACCCGGCGTGAACGGGAAAACACTGAGGGGTGGACCCGTTCGGTCCACCCCTCGTCCGTGCCGGGCCCTCAGCCCGGTCGCGTCACCGCTGCTCGACCTCGCCCGGAGCGGGTCGCTGGCCCGGCACCGACCCGTCGTCGGCCTTCCAGTTGGTCGTCGCCGGCGGGATCTCGTCGCTCATCGGACCGCCCTGCGGTTCGGCCGCCGGCTGCGCGTCGTCGCGCACCGGCTCCTGGTCGACCCGGGTGTCGTCGGTGAGCGGAGCGGCGCCGGCCCGGTGCCGGGCACCGTCACCCCCGCCGTTGCCCCGCAGCACCAGCAGGATGCCCGCCACCAGCGCGATCAGGCCGAGGACGCCGGCCACGATCGGCAGCCACAGGCTGATCAGGCCGATCTTGAACCGGTTGTCCTTCGCCGTCTCGACGCTCTTGGTGATCGTCTCGTCGGTGTAGTTGAAGTCCGCGTCCAGCAGCACCGTGGGCGTGCCGACGTCGGGGCGGAGCTCCTTGTGCTGCTGCTCGCGCACCTTGACGTACGAACCGGTCACCGGGTCCACCCACACCGTGCGGGTGTTGCTGTAGACGACCTGGCCGGTGGTCGCGCCGGGCGAGAACCTGCCGAGCAGGTTCTTGACGCTGTCCTCCGGGGTGTTGAGCACCTCGTTCTCGATGCGCTGCTCGAACCGGTACGCCTCGAGGCCCTTGACGGTCTCGGTGCCGGTGAACTTCGCCGGCAGCGGCTTCTTCAGGTCCCGGTCGAAGATCTGGTAATCCCGCTTCCGGGTGCCGAACGGGAACTTGTAGACCTGGCCGGCGTAGCTCACGTTGCCGACCGGCGTCTGCTCGGCGCCGCTCTCGTTGAGCCACTGCTCCTTCCACGGCGCCGCGGCACCGGACACCCGGAGCAGGGCGAGCTCGGTGCTGTACTGGCTGACCACGTCCTGGTTGTCGGCGCGCCGGACCGTCTGGTAGACGTTCCAGATCACCGCGTCACCCTTGAGCTCCTTGGGCAGCCGGTCCTTGGTGTCCTCGGGCTGCGGGATGACCTCGACCGTGGAGAGCAGCGTGGCCCGCGGAACGTCGATGGTGACCGACTCCCCGACCTTCGTGATCTTCAGGAACTGGGCGTCCTTCGCCTCGGCCACCGACGTGGTCGGGTCGAGGTCGTAGGGGAGCTTGGTCACGGCTGGAGCCACGTACAGCGGCAACCCGGCCGCGAAAACCAGCAACAAGACGCCCAGCCCGAAGAGCGCGGCGCCCACACGAAGCTTCACTCATCCTCCCGCAACCTGCCGCCCTACGACTGTCGCCGGGGGCACCCGATCCTTAACATGGCGGGAGGTTACTCTCCGGTCACCCTCAAAGCGACCCCCTGGATGTCCAGATGTCCACAGCCGCCGCGCCACCTGCGTCGGAGCCTTCGGCCAGCGGCCGACTTCCCGCCCTCGACGCGCTCCGCGCGGTCGGTGCGGCCGCCGTGGTCGGTCACCACGTCGGTTTCCACACCGGCGCGACCGCCGCCGAGCAGTGGGGTGGGTGGCTCGCACGGCTGGACGTCGGGGTCGCGATCTTCTTCGTGCTCTCCGGGTTCCTGCTGTTCCGGCCCTGGGCGCTGAGCGCCGCCACCGGCCGGCCCCGCCCCGGCACCGGCCGGTACCTGTGGCGCCGCGCGCTGCGGATCCTGCCCGCGTACTGGCTGGCGGTGGCGGTCTGCCTGATCGTGCTCCCGCAGAACCGGCCCGCGTCGGCCGGCGACTGGCTGCGCCACCTCACCTTCACCCAGATCTACGAACGGGGTCAGCTCCGGCACGGCCTCAGCCAGACGTGGAGCCTGGCGACCGAGGTGGCGTTCTACCTGATTCTGCCGCTGGTCGCCGCGCTGGCGGTGGGCCGCACCTGGCGGCCGGTCCGCACCACGCTCGTGGCCGCGGGCGGCGTCCTGGTGACCGCCGCCTGGCTCGGCGGTATGGCGGGGGGCTGGCTCGACACCGGCCTGCACACCACCTGGCTCCCCGCGTACGGGGCCTGGTTCGGCGCCGGCATGGCCCTGGCGGCCGCCCACGTGGCGCTGCAGACCCGGACCGCACCGGCGGCCTTCCGGGTGCTGGACGACCTGGCCGCGGCACCGATCGCGTGCTGGGTTGCGGCGGTCGGTCTGCTCGCGATCGCGACGACGCCGGTGGCCGGCCCGCGTGACCTCGCCGAGCCGACCGTGGCGGAGTTCGCCGTCAAACTCACGCTGTACCTCGCGATCGGGGTGCTGATCCTGGTGCCGGTGGCGTTCGGCCGGCCCACCCGGACGCAGGCCGTCCTCGGCGCCGCCCCCGCCCGCTGGCTCGGCGCGGTGTCGTACGGGTTGTTCCTCTGGCACCCGCTGATCCTCGAACTGATCTACCTCGTGGCCGACCGGCCCCTGTTCACCGGCGGTCTGGTCAGCACGTTCGCCCTGACCATGGCCGGTGGCCTGGCCTACGCGGCGGTCAGCTACTACGGCATCGAGCGGCCGATCACGCTGCTCGGCAACCAGCGCCGACAGCAGCCGGTCACGCCCGTCCCCGACGCCCCGCTGCCGGCGGTCGGCCCGTCACGCTGAGCAGCGTCATCGGATCTGACCATTGCCGCCGCCAACTGTTAACGCCTAGTGTGACGCGCGTCGCGAATTTATTACTTGAGAGTAGGACTCGCGTGGAACACAGCGCCGACACCCCCGGACACGTCCTGTTCCTCAACTGGCGGGACACCCGCAACCCCGAGGGTGGCGGCTCCGAGGTGTACGTCGAGCGGATCGCCGCGGAGCTGGTCACCCGCGGCTTCCGTGTCACGTTGTTCTGCGCCGCCCACGACCGGGCACCCGCGGACGAGGTCAACGACGCCGGCGTTCGCCTGGTGCGGCGCGGCGGTCGCCACACGGTGTACCTGTGGGCGGCACTCTGCTACGTCGCCGGCGCCCTGGGCTTCGGCCCGCTCTCGCGGCGGCGGGGCGGCCGGCCGGACATCCTGGTGGACGTCTGCAACGGCCTGCCGTTCCTGGCGCCGCTGTGGGCACGACGGCCGGTGGTGAAGCTGATCCACCACGTCCACCGCGAGCAGTGGCCCGTGGTGCTCCCGCCGTGGGCGGCCCGGTTCGGCTGGTGGGTCGAGTCGTCGTTCGCCGTACGCGTCTACCGCCGCTGCCGCTACGTCACGGTCTCCGAGGCCACCCGCCGCGAACTCGCCACCCTCGGCGTGCCGCCGGAGCAGGTCTCCGTGGTGCACAACGGCACGCCCACCCTTCCCCGCACCGACGTCGAGCGGGCACCGTTCCCGCTGCTCGTGACGCTCAACCGGCTGGTCCCCCACAAGCGCGTCGAGGTGGCGCTGCGGGCCGTCGCGGCCCTCGCCGACGAGTTGCCGCAGCTGCGGCTGGTCGTCGCCGGACAGGGCTGGTGGGAGCCGCACCTGCACGACGTCGCCGGCGACCTGGGCATCAGCGACCGGGTAGAGTTCCGTGGCTTCGTCACGGAGGAGGAGAAGGCGGCCCTGCTCGCCTCGGCGTGGGTGGCGCTGACCCCGTCGCTCAAGGAGGGCTGGGGGCTGACGATCGTGGAGGCAGGCTCCGCCGGCACCCCCACCGTCGCGTTCCGGGACGCCGGCGGCGTCGCCGAGGCCGTGGTGGACGGGCGCACCGGACTGCTCGCCGACGACATCGACGACTACGTGGCCAAGGTGCGCACGCTGCTCCACGAGGACGAAGTCCGGCGGAGGATGGGCGCGGAGGCCCGGCAGCACGCCGCGTCCTTCACCTGGGAGGCCGCGGGCGGGCACTTCGCGGCCATCGTGGCCGCGCAGGATGCGCCCCGCCGGGTTCACCGGCGGGGCGAACCGTCCTACCTGATGCCGTAGACCGTCGGGGCGTACGGATCCTGCTTGCCGGCCCGCTGGGCCGCCTCACGGACGCTCTTGGCCTCCTGTGCCGCCTCGACGTCGGTGGTGGTGGCGGCTGCCGCGACACCCCCGAGGGCCAGGACACCGAGCAACGCCGCGACCAGACCCGAGACGAGCAGGGTGAGGGCTTTACGCATGCCAATCCTCCTATGGCGAGACGTGCGAGCGGACGTTACCACGCGGTAGGCCTCCGGCGTAGCGCCGAAAGTGCCGCACCGAGAACCACCAGGACGGCAGCCGCCAACGCCGCCACGACCGACCACCGCGCCGTTCGGACGGACGCCGGGCGGGCCGCTGCGTCCGGATTGCGGTAGAGCGTGAGGAACGGACCGTCGTGGACGACCTGGAGGCCGGCGAGGGCGGCGGGCTCCACCCGGCCCGCCGACCCGTGCTGGACCACCACCCAGCGCACCCCGGTCGCGGCCACCGGCCGGCCCTCCCGCAGCAGACGGCGCACCTCCCGGACGCGCGGGTTCTCCCCGGCCACCTCCAGGGTCCCCACCCGCAGCGTGTCGTCGGCGAGCACCGTCCCGGGCAGGTAGCGGGGCAGGGGATCCAGCACGACCCGGTCCGGGTTCCACGGGTACGCCCGGTACGCGGACAGCGGCAGCGCCAGGATCTCCCCGGGCTCACCGGTCACCCGCCCGGACACCACCCGCCAGTCCGCCGGGTAGTCGACCGGACGTAGCCGCCCCGCTCCGCCCACCGCGAGGTCCGGCATGGTGGCGATCGGCAGGAGCAGCAACCCCGCCAGGACCAGCCCGGCCAGATCCCGGTCGGCCCGGGCGGCCAGCCGCTCGGCGCCCAGCGCGACGCAGAGCACCAGCAGCAGCGCGTACGGGGCGAGGAACTTCTGTCCGTCACGCAGCAGCCCGGCGCCCGGCACCTCCACCACGGCCCACCGCAGCAGCGCGTCCCCGCCGGGGAGCACGCCGAGCGCCGCGAGCAGGAAACCCCCGGCGGCGAGGATCGCCAGCCGCCCGGCTGCGCCCGCCGGCAGTCGCCGCCACAGCAGGCCGACACCGGCCGCCGCGAGCGCCAGCAGCACCAGTGTCACCAGCGGCACCAGCGGCGCGGACCGGCTGCCGGGCGTCGCCTGGGCGCTCCAGATGCCACCGGTGCCCGCCAGCGCGGCCAGGGGGCCGGCCCAGTTCTCGGCGCGGGCGGCGAACGCCGCCACCCCGGCCGGGTCCGAGGAACCACCGGCCCCGGTGACCGCCGCCGCCACGATCCACGGGGCGTTGAGCAGCGCGACGGCACCCACCACCAGCGCCGACACCCGCCGGCGGCCCCGACCGACCACGAGCAGGGCCACCGTGCCGAACGCGAGCAGACCACCGGTCGGGGTGATCGCGGCGGGCGCCGCGACGAGCACCAGCCGGGGCGCCGCGCCCGGCACGCCCGCCCGCACCTGGAGCGCCCCGCGCACGATCCACGGCAGCGCCGCGTACGCGACGAGCAGCCCCCACTGCCCGATCAGCAGCCGTTCGGCGAGGTACGGCGTCCACGCGTACCCGACCGCGGCGAGCAGCCGCACCGCTCGCCGCTCCGTCGGCACGAGACGACCGGCCCCGACGGCGGCCAGGAACACCGCCGCGACGAGTACCAGCCGCTGGAGCAGCCAGCCCGGCAGGAGCTGCGTGACGACGGAGACCACCGCGTCCATCGGCACCGCACGCGGCAGGCTCTGCGCGGGCGCGACCAGTTCCCAGCTCAGCGGCTGCCGGGGCACGAACACCATGTCGTACAGCAGCACGTAGCCGGGTAGGGCGAGCGGGGCGAGCACCAGCGCGGTGACGGCGGCGGCGACGACGTACAGCGACGCCGAGCGGCTGTGGACGGCGGGGGGCATGGGACCGGTACTCAGGACGCCGGCACCAGCCTGCCGACGGTGATCAGGTTGGTGCAGAGACCGACCTTCGGATCGTCGACCGTGATCTGGACGGCGTCCCCCGCCCCTTCCAGGTTGAAGTAGACCTCGTTGAGGCCGCGCCGCAGGTCGAGCTCCCGCGTCGCCTCGCCGAGCCGGAACGTCGCCGTGGCCTCCCCGGAGCTGAGGTAGCCGAAGTGCACCACGTACGGCCACTCCTCCAGCGGGCCGTCCAGCGGGATCCGGGTGGACAGACCGTCCCTGACAATGTGCCCGCAGTCGGGCACGCCACCGGGCAGGATCTTCCGGCCCTGCACCGCGGCGGGCCGGATACGGCCCGCGTCGTCGAACATCGACGGCCGCTCGGCCACCGTCACGAAGACCGGCCGGCGCTCCGCCGGGCGGAAGAAGTGCGACTGCCGGTTGTCCGGCCAGAAGTACCCGGCGACGACCCGGTCGGGCACGAGACCGTCCAGGAAGACGGTCCCCGGTGGGGCCGCCGCCAACTCCTCCTGAGCGGTGGCCAGGTACTCGCGGCCGTGCTTGGTGCTCCAGTTGTCGCCGAACCGGGCGGTGGTCCAGAGCGTGCCGACCCCGATGGTCACCAGCACGGCGATCATCGACACCAGCCCGACCGCGAACGCGCCGGGCTCGCGCAGCACGGTCGGCACCGGCCAGGCGCTGACGTCGGCCTCCTCCGCGTCGGAGCGGCCCAGCAGGGCCGTTCCCACGCAGATCGCGGCGACCACCACCACGTCGGCGACGTACCGGGGCACCAGACCGGCGAGCGGGCTGAGCACGTCGCCCAGCCGGGTGGCGGCGAACAGCGCGCCCACCATCGCGACGTACGACAGCAGGAGCAGCCACGCCCGACCGGCCGACGGACGCCGCCGCACGGTCACCACGACCACCGTGAGCAGCGCCGCCCAGGACAGCCACATCGCCACGTCGTACGGGTCCGCCAGTGGCGGCCCGTCACCGGCGTACGTCCACCGCCACGGGCCGCCCAGCAGCCCGGGGATCAGCGTCTTCCCGATCAGGTCCCCGAGGAACCCGAAAACCTCGCCGACCGAGCGTGGACCGGCCAGTTCCCCGGCCGGTCGGGTCAGGTAGAACGCCAGGTAGGCCCCCGAGAGCACACCCAGGATCAGCCACGCCGGCCAGTGCCGGCGGACGGTCTGCGCCAGGGACCGCCCCACCCCGCCCGAGGTGAAGAGGAAGAGCGTCAGGAGGAACAGCAGCGGCGCGATCAGCAGCGCCTTGGTGTCGAACAGCAGGCCGAAGACCAGCCACAGCGCGATGCCGACCAGGTGCCGCTTCCGCCCGGTCCGCACGTACCGCACCTGGGCCTTGACGGCGAGCACCATCGCCAACTGCACGGGCAGCAGCAGCAACCCGACCAGCCAGAGCGAGGACGCCTCCAGGGTCAGCGGGCTGAACAGGAACATGCACAGCGGGATCAGCAGGCCCCAGCCGGGACGCAGCAGGTCGCGCAGCAACCGGTAGAAGGCGACGCCCAGCGCGGCCTGGCCGACGGCCAGGAGCACCACCCACGGCCAGCCGGTGAAGCCGGCCGCCCGGACCATCAACCACGTCGCCAGCAGGCCGCCCGGCATCAGGTGGTTGTTGAAGGTCTGGAGGAGGAAGTCCGGTGTCAGTTGCGTGTCAATGGCCCGGGCGGCGATCACGAACTCGTCCTGGGAGAACCACCCCCGGGTGGCGAGGCTCGCGCGCCACGCCACGGCGACGACGATCAGGGCGATCGCGACGGCGCGGACGCGGTCGGCGCGGAGCCACCGTCCGAGGGACCAGCGTCCACCGTCGGCCGGTGCGGCCGGTTCCGGACGCGTCACGGCCTCAGCTTCTGGCATTGACATGGTCGGCAGCCTGCCACACGCTTACACGCCGTGGGGACCGCCGTTTTCCCGATACGCGACCCCAGCGCCCCAGGTCGCCGCCCGGAACGGTGTCCGGCTACCCTCTCGCGACACCGCCAGGCGTGGGCGGCGCGTCAGGACGGCGGAGACAGGAGCCGAGATGCGTGCAGAGGTGACAGATGCCACCGATCCGGGACTGAGCCGGACACGGCGTAACGCCCGGCGCTTCCGGCACCTGACCATCTGCATCGCGCTCTCCGCGCTCGCCTTCCAGCAGGAACCCGGCCTGATCGTGCCGGACACCAAGGTCGACCTCAACGTCAACCCCGCCGGCTGGCTGCTCCGCTCCCTGCACCTGTGGGATCCCGCCGGCACGTTCGGCCAGCTCCAGAACCAGGCGTACGGATATCTCTGGCCGATGGGACCGTTCTTCCTCGTCGGCTCGGAACTCGGCCTCGCCCCGTGGGTGGTCCAGCGGCTGTGGTGGGCGCTGCTCTTCTGCGTCGCGTACCTGGGCGCGGTCCGGCTGGCCGGCCGGCTCGGCATCGGCACCCCCGCCGGCCGCATGATCGCCGGCGTCGCGTTCGCGCTCTCCCCCCGCATCCTGACGCAGCTCGGCTGGTCGTCCGTGGAGGCCTGGCCCAGCGCGGTCGCGCCCTGGGTGCTGATCCCCCTGGTGGGCCTGGCGCGGGGAGCCCCGCTGCGGCGCGCCGTCGCCGGATCGGCGGTGGCCGTCGCCTGCGCCGGCGGGGTCAACGCGACGGCGGTGTTCGCGGTCGTCCCGCTCGCCGTACTCTGGCTGGCCACGCTGCGGCCGCTACGCCTCCGGCTCACCGCGCTCGCCGCCTGGTGCGGTGCGGTCCTCCTGGCCACCGCCTGGTGGCTGGTGCCACTGCTGACCCTCGGCCGCTACAGCCCCCCGTTCCTCGACTACATCGAGACCGCCCGCTTCACCACCAGCGTCACGGACGCGGTCACGGTCCTCCGCGGCACCTCGTACTGGGTGGCGTACCTGGGCAACCCGTTCGGGCCGACGATCCCGGCCGGAGCGCGACTCGCCACCGAGCCGCTGCTCGTCGTGGCCACGCTGGTGGTCGCCGGTCTGGGCGTGCTGGGCCTGTCCCGGCGCGGGATGCCCCACCGCCGGTTCCTCGTCACCGGCGTGGTGCTCGGTGCCGCCATGGTCGGCCTCGGCCACCTCGGCGACCTGCCGAACACCTTCGCCGAGCCCCAGCGCCAGTTCCTCGACGCGGCCGGCGCGCCGCTACGCAACGTGCACAAGTTCGACGTCCTGCTGCGCCTGCCGCTGGCGCTCGGCGTGGCACACCTGGTCGGCCTGACGGTACGGGCCGCGCGGACCGCGCCCGCCCGGCGCCGTCGCCGTACGGCGGCCCGCGCCTGGCTGACCGCGGGGGTGGCGATGACGGCGGTCGCCGGGGTGGCCGCGCCGGCGCTCGCCGGCTCGCTCGCGACACCCGGCAGCGTCCGCGACGTCCCCGGCTACTGGCAGGAAGCCGCCGACTGGCTGGACGCGAAGAGCGACGGCGGGCGGGTGCTCGTCGTCCCCGGCGCCCGGTTCCCCTCCTACGACTGGGGCAACACCACCGACGAGATCACGCAGCCGCTGCTCGACGGCCCGTGGGCGGTCCGCAACGCCATCCCGTTCACCCCGCCGGCCACGATCCGACTGCTCGACGCGATCGAGTCCACGCTCGCCACCGGCGCGGGCTCGGCCGGGCTCGCCGACCTCCTCGCGCGCTCGGGGGTCAGCCACGTCCTGTTCCGCGCCGACCTCGACCACGGCCGCTCGGACACGGCCCGCCCGCTGGTCGTGCGCCAGGCGCTGGAACGGTCACCCGGCCTGACCCGGGTGGCTACCTTCGGCCCGGTGCGGGGCGGCCCACCCGAGGGCACGCACCGCGACCAGGGCCTCGACGCTCCGGTGCGGGCCCTGGAGATGTACCGGGTCGACCGTCCCGTGGAACGGGTCGTCGCGTACGACAGCGCGGACGTCACGACCGTGGTGGGCGGTCCCGAGTCACTTCTCGACCTCGCCGCGGCCGGGCAACTTCCCGCGGCGCCGACCATCCTCGCCGGCGACCTGCCCGACGGCGGGCCGCCCGGTGCGGTCACCCTCACCGACGGGCTCCGCAAGCGGGACGTGTCGTTCGGCCGGCTGCGCGACAACACGTCCGCGACCCTCACCGCCGCCGACACCTACGACGTACCGGCGCCGGCCCACGACTACCTGCCCGAGTGGGGCGCCGAGCAGAGCACGGTCGCGCGCTTCGAGGGCATCGACGCCGTCCGGGCGTCCTCCGCCCGCTCGCAGGTCGGGGTACGCGGCGGCGCCCGGCCCGAGCACCAGCCGTACGCGGCGATCGACGGGGACGTCACCACGTCCTGGCAGTCCGCCCCGGACACCGGCGGCAGCGGGCAGTGGCTCCAGATCGACCTCGCCAACCCGACCCGGGTGACCGAGGTCCGGGTCCGCTTCGACCTGACCGCCGACACGGTGCCGACGAAGGTGACGGTCACCGCCGGCTTCGAGGCGCTCTCCGTCGAGTCGTTCGGCGACAGCATGACGTTCGCCCTGCCCGGCGTCCACGCGACCCGGGACGTCCGGATCGCCATCGACGGCACCATCGGCACCGGCCGCGGTGGCGGCACGGTCGGCATCGCCGAGGTCGAGATCCCCGGCATCCGCACCAGCCGCACGCTGGCACTGCCCGCCGCCCCCGCCACCGAGCGCCCGGCGGCGCTGCTCGTCTCGGCGGCTCCGACCACGCCGGCCTGCTTCTTCGTCGACGGCCGCCCCCGCTGCTCGACCGACGCCGCCCGGGGTTCCGAGGACGGCCGCGCGATCGACCGCACGGCGACCCTGCCGGCCGCCGGCACGTACACCGCGAAGGTGTGGGCGCGCCCGACACCGGGCGATGCGCTGAACGCGGCCCTCGACGAGGAGGTGGCCGCCGCTCAGGCGCTGCGGCTGGCCCCCACGGTGACCGCTTCCTCCACGGCCGTCCCCGACCCGGCCGGCCGGCCGGGCGCCGCGCTCGACGGGGACCCGGCGACCGCCTGGTCCCCCGCCACCAGCGACGAGGCCCCGATCCTGCGCCTGCAGTGGCTCCGGCCGCAGCTCATCACGGGTCTGCGGTTCTCGCTCCCCGCCGACGCGGCCGCCACGAAGGTGGGCAGCGTACGGGTGGTCGGTGACGACGGTGTCCGGGGCGGGCTGCTGGGCGCCGGCGGCCTCCTCACCATGGACCCGCCGATGCGCACCGACGAGATCACCATCCAGTTCCTCGACAAGCCCTCCGTGTACAGCACCGACCCGTACGGGCTGCGCCCACCGGAGCCGCTACCGGTCGCGGTCGGTGAGATCACCGTCCTGCCGGCGGCGTCCACGGTGCGGCCGAAGCTGGACGCGCCCGTCCGGCTCGCCTGCGGCACCGGCCCGACGGTGGAGGTCGGCGGAGCCCGCGTCACCACCGCGCTCCGGGCCACCGTGCGGGACCTGCTGGAGCTGCGCGAGGTGCCGGCGGAGCCGTGCGGCCGTGGCACCCCCCGGCAGATCCGGCTCGCCGAGGGCGACCAGCGTCTCGTCGCCTCGGCCAGCCGCCTGGCCGCGCCCACCCGGGTCGCGCTGGTGCCGAAGGAGACCGGGACCACCGGCGCGGTGACGCCGAGCGCCGTCCAGGTCTCCTCGTGGGACGCCACCGAGCGACGGGTACGCGTCGGCGAGCACGCCGCCGACCGTGTCCTCGCCGTCCGGGAGAACACCAACCCCGGCTGGGAGGCCACCGTGGCCGGCAAGCCGCTACGGCCGGTCGTCGTCGACGGGTGGCAGCAGGGCTGGCTGCTGCCGGCCGGTGTCTCCGGCGAGGTCGTCCTGCGCTTCGCGCCCGACGGCTCGTACCGGGTGGGCCTGCTCGCCGGCGGTGTCCTGCTCGTGGTGGTCGTGGTCCTGGCGGTGCTCCCCGACCGCCACCGGGGTGACCGACCGCCGACCCGTGCGGTCCGGCGCCGGTTGACCCGGTCCGTCCCCCTGCTGGCGGTCGGCGCCGTCGCGCTGCTGATGCTCGGTGGCCTCGTCGGCGGTCTGCTGGTCGCCGCCGGCGTCCTGCTCGCCCTCCCCGGCGCGATCCCGCTGCCCCGGTCGGCGGATCCACGCCGGGTCCGGCTCGTCACCCGGATCGCCGAGACCTGGCTCCCGGCCGCCCTGGTCGTCCTGGCGGGCTGGGCGTACCTCGACGCCGCGCAACGGCACACGGCCGTCCTTCCGCAACTGCTCATGGTGCTCGCCCTCGGCTGCCTCTGGGTGTCGACGACCGTCCGGCGGCGGCCCGTCCGGCGCACACCGCCACGGCCGGCCGAGTCCGCGTCGCCGCCCGTCCCGCCGCCCGGGCTGCCGCACCAGCGCGGTCCGGAGGCAGCCTCGTGGCGCGACTCCGACCTGTCGGGGATCACGTGAACCGGCGAACCGCCGGTGGCGACGTGGTGCGTACGCGTCCCGAGCCCGTCGGCGTACGCGCGCTGGGCGCGGCCGGCCTCGCCGTCACCGCCGCCGGGATCCTGGGGAACGGTCTCGCCTACGTGGCGCCGGTCCTGGCCGCCCGGCAGCTCGACGCGGCCGACCTCAGCGCCCTCGCCACCGCCCTCGGCCTGATCGCCATCGCGAGCGTGCCGGGATTCGGCCTGCAGCTCGCCGTCGCGGTGCACCACGCCCGGCACGGGCACTCGGACACCCGCCGGGCCGCCCTGGTGACCGCCACGCTCTGCGCGGGGGCGCTGGTCGTGGCCACTCCGCTGCTCACCACCGCGCTGCGCCTCCCGGTCGAGGTGTCGATCCTGTCCGCGGTCACCACGGCGGCGATCGTGCTCGCCTGCCGCCCGCTCGGGGAACTCCAGGGCGGGCAGCGGTTCGTCCGGCTCGCCGTCGGGATGGTCCTGCTGGCCGTCGGCCGGTACGGGGGCGTACTCGTCGGTCTGCTCCTGGGTCTCGGACTGACCGGGTCGCTGCTCCTCGGCGCGGTGTCCGCCGTGCTCACCCCGCTCGCGCTCGCCGTGCTGGCCCGACCCGCCACGGAGACGGCCGCACCGGGGGCCCCGCCGCTCGGCGCCAACCGGATCCTCACCGGTTGCGGGGCGACGCTCGCCATGCTCGTCGTCTCGTACGCGGACCTGCTGCTCGCCCGCCAGCTGCTGCCGGCCGGCGACGCGGGGGCGTACGCCGTGGGGACGGTCCTCACGAAGGGCGCGCTCTGGGCACCGCAGGTGGCGACGGTGCTCGCCCTGCCCCGGCTGGCCCGCGGCGACCGGCGCAGCCGGACCGTCGCGCTGGCCCTCACCGGCGGGTGCGGGCTGCTGCTGGTGCTCGCCTCGGCGTCCGCCGGTGGGCTGGCGTTCCGGCTCGCCGGGGGCACCGACTACACCCATCTCGGTGGGTACGCGCCGCTCTTCGCCGCCGTCGGGGCGCTCTACGCGGTCGTGTTCGTTCTGCTGAACGCCGCGGTCGCGGCCGGGGTCCGCTGGCCCGCCGCGCCCCTGTGGGTGGGGAGCGTCGTCCTGGTCGTCACCGCGGTGTCGATCGCGCCCCGTACGGTGGCCGGCCTGCTCTGGTGCGCCCTCGGCACCGCCGTGGTCATGACGCTCACGATGGCCGTCCGCGCGTGGCTGACGCCGCCGCGTGCCCTGCAGCCGGCGTCTCCCGGTGTGCGGGGCCACGGCTGACCTGCCGGGATCAGCCCTCGGCGAGCCAGCGGTTCAGCAGGTGGTGGTCGATCGAGTCGAGCCGACCGAGCGGCCGGCCCGCGGCCACCCGCTCCCGCAGCTCGGCACGGGTGAACCAGCGTGCCTCCAGCAGTTCGTGGCCGTCGACCCGTACCTCCTCGGACGCGGCGGTGGCCCGGAACCCCACCATCAGTCCGGCCGGGAACGGCCAGGCCTGCGAGCCCTGGTACGCCACGTCCGTCACGACCACACCGGCCTCCTCGGCCATCTCCCGCCGGACCGCGTCCTCCAGGCTCTCGCCCACCTCGACGAAGCCGGCCAGCGTCGAGTACGCCCCCTCGGGTGCGCCGGCGTGCCGGGCCAGCAGGCAGCGGCCCGGCGGACCGGGGGCCTCCACCAGCACGATGATCGCCGGTTCGATCCGGGGGAAGAACAGCCGGCCGCAGTGCACCGCGGCGCAGCGGCGGACGTGCCCCGCGTCCCGGGCCTCCGTCGGCGCGCCGCACGTGCCGCAGTACCGCTGCTGGCGGTGCCAGTGCAGCAGGCCCCGCGCGTACGCCTGGGTGGCCGCCTCGGCGGGGGTGACCCGCCCGACGAGCCTCCGTACGTCGGTGACCGCGGTCGCCCCGGCCAGTTGGCGGGCGGCGTCCTCGGTCAGCCCGGACAGGTCCACCGCGAAGACCGGCTCCCCGGCGTCCAGGCCGAGGAACACGGCCTCGTCAGCGACAGCACGCGCCTGCGCAGCCCGTTCCCCGACCAACCGGACCGGTGTGTCCCCGGCCACCAGGCAGTGGTCCCGCCAGAGGGCCAGCACCCGCGCCCCGGGCCCGGCCAGCAACGCCGCCATCCGCTCCGGGTCGGCCCGCAGCGCCCCCACCCGGTCCACCCAGCCACCGCCGTACGCCAGGACCGCATCGTCCACCCGCATGCTCACACCGTTTCATGTTCGCCACCGTGGGCGACCATCGGGTCGGTCCGCGACACGCGCTGACGGGACGGGCCGGGAGCAGGCTGCCGCGGCGCCGACACGTTGGTTACCGTAGTTGTCTTCCGGGCGGGAAACCCGCTCGTGTGTTGCGCCCCCGATCGAGGTGACTGTGACGCTGTACGGCGAAAAAACCCCGCCCGCCGACGACCGGCCCACCGTGCAGGTGACCGCGGTGCGGTGGCCGGTCGAGGAGTCGGTGCCCGCCGGGTCGCCGGGTCGCGGGCGGTCCCGCCGCGCCCGGCTGCTGCTCGCCACCGGGCTCGCCACCGCGGTGCTCGCTTCCGTGGCCGGTGTGGGCGCCTACGCGTACGCCGGTGACGTGCCGCGCGGCACGACGGTGCTCGGCGCCGAGCTCGGCGGCCGGAGCCGCTCGGACGCCGCCCGCGAGCTCCGTGCGGAGCTGGACCGGCGGGCGGCCGAGTTCGGCGCACCGGTGACCGTACGCGTCGGCGAGCGCACGGCGGAGATCAACCCGGCCGATGTCGGGCTCGCGGTCGACGTCGACGCGACCGTCGCGGCCGCCGTGCAGGCGGAGGCGCACGCGGTCGACCGGCTGGTCGGGTCCCGCGACGTGCAGCCGGTGGTGACCGTGGACGTGGCCCGCCTCGACGCGGCGCTCAAGAAGGTCGTGGGCGACCAGGGCCGCAAGATGACCATGCCGGCGATCACCTGGAGCGGCCTCACCCCGAAGGCCGTGCATCCGAAGCCCAGCCTCGCCCTCGACCCGGAGCGTTCCGCGCAGGTGGTACGCGAGGGTTGGCTGAGTGATCAGCCGATCGCCGTCCCGCTCATCGAGAAGCACCCGGCGACCACCGCCGAGGAGGTCGACACGATGGTGGCCGAGCTGGCGAAGCCCGCGGTGGCGGCGCCGGTCACGCTGACCACGGACAAGGGCTCGGTGACGATCCCGCCGTCGGCCATCGCGAAGAGCCTGCGGTTCAGCGCCGACGACGCCGGCAAGCTGACCGCGCGGGTGGACGTCAAGCGGCTCCGTACGGCGCTCGGCGGCGACCTGGCCAAGGTCGAGGTGCCCCCGCAGGACGCGCAGATCACCCTCACCGGCGGCAAGCCGAAGATCACCGACGGCAAGCCGGGGCAGCAGCTGGACACCTCCACGCTCGGGGAGGCCCTGCTCGCGGTCCTGCCCTTGGCGGACGGCCGGAAGGTCACCGGCACGCTCAAGCCGGCGGAGCCGGAGCTGACCGCGGCGAAGCTCGCCGGGCTGGGCATCAAGGAGCGGGTCTCGACGTTCACCACCAGGTTCCCCGGTGGGCTCTCCTCGCCGCGCAGCCAGAACATCATCACCGCCGCCAGGGACGTCGACAACACGCTCGTCCTGCCCGGCGAGACGTTCTCGCTCAACGGGCACACGGGGGAGCGGGGCTACGCCCAGGGCTACAAGGACGCCCCGGTCATCCTCAACGGCAAGCTGGTGCCCGGCGTCGGCGGTGGCGTCTCCCAGTTCACCACGACGCTGTTCAACGCGACCTACTACGCCGGCCTGGAGGACGTCGAGCACAAGCCGCACTCGTTCTACTTCAGCCGCTACCCGGCCGTCATCGAGTCGACGATCTTCTACCCGGACCTGGACTTCAAGTTCCGGAACAACACCGACCACGGCGTGCTGATCGACACCTCGTACACGGCCAGCACCATCACCGTCTCGATCTGGAGCACGAAGATCTGGGACAGCGTGAAGACCGAGTACGGCCCGCGCCGCAACGTCACCAAGCCGAAGACGGTCTACCTGGAGCCGGGCCCCACCTGCATCGCCGCCGCCGGCAGCGACGGCTTCACGCAGGACGCGTACCGGGTCTTCCGCAAGGACGGCAAGGTGGTCAAGCGGGAGAAGTTCAGCTGGCGCTACGACGCCGAGCCGCGCTTCATCTGCGCCCCCGAACCCTCCTGACCGCCGTCCCGCGCAAGCTCCACACGGCCCCGCCGGCATCCTCGCCGGCGGGGCTTCGTCATGGCGTACGCACACCACGTCCCGCCCAGGGCCACGCGCACCTGTGCGTGCTCCTGGGCCCGCCGCTCGCCGGCGTGCGGCATGCCGTTGCCGGCGGGCTCGTGAGCTCCTCGACAAGGCGTGCTGGACCGGGCCGAGCCGCAGCCCGGGGCGGCGGTTTCCTGCCGGTGAGCCGGCCAAGCGGAGGTTGTAGCGCCGGCCGATGGTCGTTTCCGGGTGGGCGGCGTTGCGGTATCCGACAGGGTCGGTCACCACCATGCCCGCGGCATATCGAATCGATCACCCGCCGGCACCCGCCGGTGGCTTGGCGCCGATTCCGGGTTGTGGCATGGCGCCGGTGAAGAACAAAAAGGGGGGAAACGCGTTCAGGGCCACCCAGTTGGGCGGCCCTGAACGGGAAAGATGTCCGGCGGTGTCCTACTCTCCCACACCCTCCCGAGTGCAGTACCA
>NZ_JBEYSU010000024.1:0-94404 GCF_040704235.1 Micromonospora sp. NPDC047707 | reverse complement strand
AGCCACGGCGAGCAGACACCGCGTCACCCTGCCCGCCACGGCGGTGGATGTCATGCCGCCACGCCGTCCACAACAGACCTTCTCAAACACGCTCTTAGAGGCATCACGGCGAGAGCGCCGGTCGGGGCCGACCTTGCGGGACAACCCACGGCTGATCCGGCGAATCTTCCGCAGCGCGGCATCAAGATGCTGCGGGTTCGGCACCGGTTCGCCGGTGGACAGCGCCGCCAGGCGCCTCACCCCAAGATCGACGCCCACCGTCGCATCCGGACACGTGGGGGTGCGGCGCGCCCGCTCGACCTGGCAGGTGAACGACACGTACCAACGGTGACCGTCACGGCGCACCGTCGCGGACAGGATCCGGGCGGTGCCAGCCGCCAGCCGGTGGGCCAGCTTGCGGGCCGACTCGTGCAGCCTCAACCGGCCCAGCCGGGGCAGCACCACATGCTTCCGATCCGGGTCCACGCGAATGGTGCCGGTGGTGAACCGCACCGACGGAGTCGACCGGCGGCGCGACTTGAACCGGGGAAACCCAACCCGGCGTCCGGCCCGCTTACCCGAACGGGAGTCGGCCCAGCTGTTCAACCCGCGCGCCAGCGCGTCCAGGCCGGTGTTATACGCCTCCTTCGAGTAATCCCGCCACCACGGCGCCACCTCACCCTTCGCCGCGTTCCACCCCCGACGCAACGCCGGCAGAGACCACCCGATCGCCGGGGTGAGCTCGTCCTCCGGGATGCCGTAGCTGCGTTCGGCCGCCCGCTGATCCAACACCGCCTTTATTCGAGCCAGCGCCCAGTTGTACGCCATGCGGGCCGCACCCACGTGACCCAGCACCGCCCGCTCCTGCGCCGGGGACAGGTCAAGAGCAAACCGGTACGCCTGCACGACGCTCAGCCGATCCCGGTGTCCCACACCCGGCACGATAACCATCCGGTACGACATCCACCCCGGCCAGCCACACCCCGTACCACCCACGCCACGAGCCAACTCTCACAAGCACACCAACGCATGTCAGCGCTTAGTCCATCAGCAACAGTTGACAACCCCGGCGACGCGACGCCGCCCGACCGCTAGGGTCGACACGTGACCACGGATCCGCTTCTGCTGACCGGCGAGGTGGACGACGCCACGGCTCGCCTGCTGCGCACCGCGGCGACCTTCGACGAGGCGGATCTCGCCGCGCCGTCCCTGCTGCCCGGCTGGACGCGGGGGCACGTACTGGCCCACCTCGCCCGCAACGCCGACGGGTTCGTCAACCTGCTGACCGCCGCACGCACCGGGGAGCCGATCCCCATGTACGCGAGCGCCGCCGCCCGTACCGCCGACATCGACGCCGGCGCGCCCCGGCCGCCCGCCGAGCACCTCGACGACCTGCGGCGCACCGCGGACCGGTTCGCCGAGGCGGTCGCGGCGATGCCGGTGGAGGCGTGGGGCGCCACGGTGGAGACCCGCCGCGGGCCGTGGCCGGCCGCGATGCTCGTCTGGGGGCGGTTGCGGGAGATCGAGGTGCACCACGTGGACCTGGCCGCCGGCTACCGGCCGGCCGAGTGGCCGGAGGCGTTCGGCCACCGGCTCCTCCACGAGGTCGCCACCGGCCTGGCCGAGCGCCCCGACGCGCCCCCGATGGTCCTGCGCTTCGACGGCACCCGGCACGAACTCGTGGTCGGCGACCGCTCGGCCGCTCCCACGGTGACCGGCGCCGCCCCCGAACTCGCCGCCTGGCTGATCGGCCGCAGCCCGGGCACCGTGCTCACGGTCACCCCCGACGGCGCCCTGCCGACCCCACCGGAATGGATCTAGACGACTCATGACCTACACCGGAGACGTCACGCCCGGCGGTGCGCCGGCCGTACGCGACCTCGACCGGCTCACCATCACGAAGCTGTCGGTGGGCCCGATGGACAACAACGCCTACCTGCTGCGCTGCCGGGCCACCGGCGAGCAGGTGCTGATCGACGCGGCCAACGAGGCGCCCCGGCTGCTGGACCTGGTCGGCGACGGCGGGCTCGCGGCGGTGGTCACCACCCACCAGCACATGGACCACTGGGTGGCGCTGGAGGAGGTGGTGGCCAAGACCGGCACCCGCGCGCTGGTGCACGCCGAGGACGCGTCCGGGCTGCCGATCGAGGCGGAGACGCTCGGCGACGGCGACAGCGTGCCGGTCGGCGACTGCGCGCTGGAGGTCATCCACCTGCGGGGCCACACGCCCGGCTCGATCGCGCTGCTCTACCGCGACCCGGCCGGCGTCCCGCACCTGTTCACCGGCGACAGCCTCTTCCCCGGCGGCGTCGGCAACACCGACAAGGACCCGGAGCGCTTCGGCCGGCTCATCGACGACGTCGAGCGGAAGCTGTTCGACCGGCTGCCCGACGAGACCTGGTTCTACCCGGGTCACGGCAGGGACAGCACCCTGGGCGCCGAGCGCCCCGCCCTTCCCCAGTGGCGAGCCCGCGGCTGGTAGCGACGCTCGGACCGACACCAGCCGCCGCCGCGTCAACGCCAGCACCACGCCGGCCAGCGCGACGCCGACCGACATCGTCACCACCATCGGGCTGGGCGCACCGGGCAGCAGACCGGCGAGCGACCGCGCCACCGTGCCGAGCAGCAGGTAGAGACCGGCCCAGGCCGCCGCGCCGAGCGTCGCGCAGCCCAGAAAACGCCGGTACGACATCCGCAGCCCGCCCGCCGCCAGCGGCAGCAGCGCGTTGAGGACCGGCAGGAAGGGCGCCACCAGCACCATCCGCCCGCCGCCGCGGCGCAGGATTCCCTCCGCCGCGGCCCAGCGCTCCTCGCCGATCCAGTCGCCGACCCGGCTGTGCCGCAGCCGGTCCCCCCAGCGGCGGCCGGCCAGGAAGGTCAGCGACCAGCCGGCCAGGCAACCGGCGACGACGGCGGTGAAGGTGGCCAGGCCGGCGGTGGGGCCACCCACCCCCACCGCCGCGAGGATCGCCACGTCCCCGGGAACCAGCACACCCAGCAGCGGCACGGCGTCGAAGATCATCACCACCCCGAGCACCCCCATCAGCAGGGTGGTGGGTAGTTCTCCGACCTGGGCCAGCCAATCCGCCATGCCACGTACGCTATGGCCGCCGGTCCACCCGGGACATCGGGTCGGATCCCCCACCGTCCCCTGGTCCCCGCCTCGGGGTCGTCCCTGATCCGGTCATCCGGGCCGCAGGACCTGAACCCGGCGCACGGGCGGGCCCGGGCTGGGTTCGGTGATCGGCACGAGGTAGTCGGCCACCACCACCAGCCCGTCCGGCGGCCGGTGGCCCCGTCCGGGGTCGCCCACCAGCACCTCGGCGCCGGCGGTGGCGGCGCGGCGCAGGAACGGCAGCACCCGGGCGGCCATCCCCGCGTCGTAGAGGACGTCGCCGGCGACCAGGAGGTCGACCGGGGTCGGCGCGGTGTCGAGCAGGTCCTGCCCGGTGGCCCGCACCGCCACCCGGTTGACCCGGGCGTTGACGGTGACGGCGGCGACCGCGTACGGGTCGACGTCGTTGGCGACCACGGCCGCGCCGGCCAGCGCGGCGGCGATCCCGACCAGGCCGGAGCCGGTGGCGAGGTCGAGGACCCGGCGCCCGGCGACGAGTTCGGGGTGGTCGAGCAGGTGGCGGGCGAGCGCCTGCCCGCCGGCCCAGACCGACGCCCAGTACGGCGGCGGCAGCGCCCGTCCCGCGTGCGCCTCCATCCGCGCCCACCAGACGATCGGGTCCTCGGCGAGGTGCAGCCGGACCTCGGGGACGAAGGGGATGGGCACCAGGCACAGCCGGTCCAGACCGGCGCCGGGCGCGTCGATCTCCCGTTCCAGGTCGACCAGGGCGTTCGTGACTCGGCTCACCGACGCCAGCATGCCGCACCCGGCGGTCCGCCACGCCGGGTCCGCCGAGCCTGTTCCGAGAGTTCACCGGACCGCCTACGGCACTTCGCCCGGCAGATCGGGGTTTGGGCGGTTACTGTCGGGAAGGTACCGGGCGATCGTCGGCCTGCGGTCGGTGGTCGCCTGCTTGGGAACAGGGAGAGATGCATGGCAACCGGCACCGTCAAGTGGTTCAACGCGGAAAAGGGCTTCGGCTTCATCGAGCAGGACGGCGGGGGGCCGGACGTCTTCGTCCACTACTCCGCGATCCAGTCGAGCGGTTACCGGGAGCTGAACGAGGGCCAGAAGGTCGAGTTCGAGGTGACCCAGGGCCAGAAGGGCCCGCAGGCGGACAACGTCCGTCCGATCTGATCCGTGGCGCCGGCGGCGGCCGGGTCCGGCCGCCGCCGCTCCCGCGGTCAGACCGCGAGCGGCGCCACCGGCAGGTCCCGGCGGTGGCGCAACGGACCGACCAGCAGGATCAGCGGCGTGAGCGCCAACCAGCCGGTCATCACCGCGATCGCGGTGCCGGCTCCCAGGATGCCGGCGAGCACGCCGCCGGCCAGGGCGGCGACGGGGATCGTCCCGTAGTTCAGCAGCTGCATGCTGACCGTGACGCGCCCCAGCAGATGCTGCGGGGTGTACGTCTGCCGGAAGCTGCCCTTGACGACGTTGCCGACCGCGACCCCGAAGCTCACCAGTGCACCGCCCAGGGCCAGGCACCCCAGCCGCCAGCCGGGCGCCGCGAGGGGGATGAGCAGGGCCGGCGGACCGGTGAACGCCGCGGCCACCAGCAGGGCGCGGGCCGTCCCGCACCATCGGCCCACCGCCGTGGCCAGCAGCGCGCCCACGATCCCGCCGGCGCTCATCGCCGCCAGGAGCAGGCCGACCAGCCCCGGCGCGAGGTGCACGTCGCGGACCAGGAAGACCACCATCAGAGCCTGGTAGCCGGTCAGGCCGAGGTTGCTGGCCGCCCCGAAGACGGTCAGGACCCGGAGGTACGGGTCGTGGGCGACGACGCGGACGCCTTCGGCGATCTCGCGTCGCAGGCGGCGGCGCGCCCGGGTGCGCGAGGGGCGGCGCTCGTCCACCCGGATGCGCGACAGGCACAGGGCGGAGAGCAGGAAGCTCACCACGTCGAGCAGGAGTGCGGCAACGGCGCCCACGGCCTGCGCCACCAGGCCGGCGATGCCGGGGCCGAGCAGGTAGCTCGCCGTGCGGGTGGCCTGCAGGCGGGCGTTTCCGCCCGGCACCTGCTCCGGACGGAGCACCACGGGCAGGTACGCCTGATCGGCCGTCTCGAAGAAGACCTTGGCCAGCCCCGCACCCAGGGCGACCGCGAGCAGTTGACCGATGGTGAGCACGCCGAGCACCGCGGCGACCGGGACGCTGAGGAACAGCGCCGCGGACAGCAGGTCGCAGGCGATCATCACGGGTCGGCGCGGCAGCCGGTCCACCCACGCCCCGGCGGGCAGACCGACCAGCAGCCAGGGCAGCCACGCGGCCGCGGTCAGGACGGTGACGGCGAACGGGGTGGCGTCCAGCACGGCAACGGCCACCAGGGGGAGCGCCACCACGGTCACGTTGCTGCCGACGCTGCTGGCCGCCTGCCCGATCCACAGGAGACGGAAGTTGCGCTCGTGCCACAGCCCCCGTGCCGGCACACCGAGCGTGTCGACCGACGGGCCGGTCGACGTGGGGTCGGGATCCTTCCCGACGGTCGGCCGTACCGGGTCGGCGGCCCGCGTCCCGGCGCGGCTCACGGTCGGGCCGGGACGCCGTGGGCGAACACGAAGACGGAGTCGCGGACGCGACCGTCGTCGGGCACCTCCCGCTCGGCCCAGCGGGCGAGCAGGTCGGTGATCTGGCGGCCGAGCTCCGCCAGTTCCTCCGGGGTGAGGCGCAGCCAACGGTCGGTGGAGAACGGCCCCTCCCCCCAGGCCGTACGCGCCTCGTCGTCGGCGCCCTGCCACGCGTGGACGAGCGCGGCGTGGCGTTCCATGTTCAGGGTGGCGGCCGCGTCGGCGACGGCCCGGGTCGCCGGGTCACCGGCGAAGTCGGTGGCGGACCACCGCACCGCCCGGTTCACCAGCCGCCACCAGCGTTCCCGCCGGTCGCGGGCGCGTTCGGGAACCTCCTCCACCAGGTCGACACCGGCCAGCATCCGCATGTGGTGGCTGACGTTGGCCGGTGCCTGCCCGGTGCGCTCGGCCAGCATCCCGACCGTCGACGGGCCGTCAACCTTGAGGACGTCCATGAGCCTGCGGCGCAGGGGGTGCGCGAGCAGCGCGAGCACCCTGGCGTCGGTGACCGTGCGGACGTTCTGTCTCTCCATGCCTCGGAGGCTAGTTCAGCAATAGTTCTTGCGCAATGCTTCTTGCCGAACACCGGGCGGCCCGGCGGGAGGTTCCGGGCGATCCCCGCACGGGGCGGCGGCCCGCCGACACCGGGCCGGAGCCCCGGTCAGGCGGCCAGGCGGCGGGCCAGCTCGTCGGCCACCTGCTGGGCGAGCGTCGGTGGGATCGCCGCGGCGATCTTCTCCGGGGTGAGGCTGGCCAGCACCCCGGCGACGATCGCCTGCTCGTCGGTGAAGTCGCGGTTGGACAGCGCCGTGAGCTGGTTGACCAGCACGTCCAGGCGCTGCATGGTGTAGTCGAGCTTGGCCACCAGACTGTTGCTGGCCGGCCTGGATCCCGAGCCGTCCGGGTCGACCCGGCGGCCCATGCTGTTGCCACCGATGAACATCCCGGTGAACACGCTGTCGATCTGCTGCTCGGCCTTCTCGCTCATGACGTCCTCCAGGAGTCCCATGCTGGTCAGGTAGCGGCGGAAGAGGGGGGTCTGGTCCCGGCCCGCCTTGATCGAGTCGCGGAAGAAGCTGAAGTGCGTGTGCCACAGGTGAGAGCTGTCACCGCAGGTACGCCGGCCGAGCCGGTCCCACCGACGGACGGTCCGGCCGTCCGGGCTGTAGATGATCTCGCGGATGTCCCGGGCGTCCGCGGCGTTGGCGACGCACTGCTGGACGCACCAGATCGAGAAGGTGCGCAGGGTGTGGGTACCGCCGCCGGAGCGGACCTCGAAGGTTCCGACGTCGAGCGCGGCGGCGTCGAGGGTCAGCCCGGCGGAGTCCCGCGGCGACTCGACGACCGAGTAGTCGTTGGCCACCACCCGGTCGGACCCGCAGTGGTAGCCGCCCCGGTGGTTGGAGTCGCCGACGATGCCCACCTCGGCCGGTTCGAGGTCCTGGCTCCGGACGGTGTTCGGGTCGACGTTGAGGTGGGTGAGGAGCAGGCCGCGAACGGCCAGCAGGTTTTCCGGAGCCCGCGTCATGGGTCCCCCTTGCGGATGATCGGGGGCCGGGCACGACGGTGACACCGCGTACGCGGGGTGGGGGCCTTACGAGCGAGCCCGGCCGTGATGCGCACAGCGCCGGGCGTGGCTCAACCATAACCCGCCGGACAATAAACGCCCAGTTCAGAGTGGCACTGTTTACCGTGGAGACAGGTAGGAGCCGCAGTGGACGATGGGGAGCACGACGGCGGACGGGTGCCGTGAGTCGTGCAGGATCTCCCGCCATCCAGCACGCAGAGTGACCGCCGTGCTGAGGGGCTCGCCGGTGCCGGGGTTGCGCGCGTACCGGGGGTGCGCGCCGCCGGACACCTGCACCCGCAGCCGGTGACCGGCCGCGAACCGGTGCGCCGTGGGCCACAGCTGCACCGGCACCCGGACGGCACCGGTCTCGTCGGCGCGGAACCCGTCCGGCGTCACCCGGACCAGCCCGTCGCACACGTTCCAGGACCTGCCCCGGGCGTCCACGTCGCACAGTCGCACGAAGACGTCCAGGTGGGGCAGGTCACTTCGGACGAAGATCTCCGCCCGGACCGGCCCGACCACCTCCACCGGAGCCGGCAGGACCTCGCTGGTCCAGGTCAGCACGTCAGGGCGGGCCTCGACGGGACGGTTGTCCACCGGCCCGGCCCGCTGGGCGACGAGCAGCGGGCCGCCCAACGACGGGGTGGGGTCGGCCGGGTCGTACCAGAAGCCGTCGGGGGCGGACTCCACCGGCGGCGCGGTGCTCAGCCCGCCGTACGGGTGCAGGTGCCAGGTGGTGGGCGTGGCGGGCGGCGGCCAGTCGGGCAGGTCCCGCCACCCACCGCCGGCCCCGCCGACGTGCACCCGAACCGGGGCGCGTCCGGGCGCCGGCCGCCTGCCGAGGTGTTCGTCGAGCCAGTCGAGGCCGTCGCGCAGGGAGGCCACGAAGAGCCCGGGGCTCCCGTGCGTCCACGGCCCGACGGTGAGCCGGGGTCGGCCGCCGGCGGCACGCAGCGCCGCGAAGTCACGCAGCTGCGCCGGGAGGAAGATGTCGTGCCAGCCGCTGATCATGGCGACGGGAGCGCGGACCTCCGCGAGACGGTCGCCGAATATCCGGGTACGCCAGTACGCGGCGTCGGGCGTGTGGTGGCGCAGCCACTCCTGGAAGAAGGGCACGGTGACCCCGGTGGCCACCCGGTCCGCCTCGGCCAGCGGCAGGTGCGCGAGCGCGGCGGCGAGCCGCGGCTGGCCCCGCTTGAGTTCCCACTGCCGGGCGAGCCAGGGCACGGTCTGCGCCTGGAGGAGCTCCGCCCAGGTGAGCACCGTGTCCAGGGCGAAGGACTCCCCCGCGTACGTCGAGTCGCGGGTGCCGGAGGCGGTCACGACCGCCACCATCGCGCGCAGCTCCGCCCCGGCGTCGGCGGCCAGGGCCCACTGGACGAAGCCCTGATAGCTGGCGCCGAACATCCCGAACGCGCCGCTCCACCAGGGCTGGCAGCGCAGCCAGTCGAGGGTGTCCAGACCGTCGTCGCGCTCGTGGACGAGCGGGTCGAACACGCCGCCGGAGCCGTGCGTGCCCCGGCAGGACTGGATCACCACGTGGTAGCCCCGCTCGGCGGCGAGCCGGCCCAGCAGGCGCATCGGGCCGCCGCGCCCGTACGGGGTGCGGATCAGCACGGTCGGGGCGCCCGGCAGGTCCGGCGCGTAATGGTCGGTGCGCAGCGCCACGCCGTCGCGGACCCGAACCGGGAGGTCGCGGGTCAGGGTGACCCGCCGGGCCCGGGGTGGTGGGAGCCGCAGCACCGCCGTGGCCAGCCGGGTCGCCAGCGCCGTGAGCACGACCGGGTCAGCCGTTCGTCCGCCGCGGTGATGCGGCGCGTACGGCGTCGCGGTGCTCCCGGACCGTGGCGCTCATCGCCGTCATGAATTGGTGGACGGTCTCCAACTCGTCGTCGGTGAAGTCGGCCATCACCGCGTCGGTGCGCCGCCCGAGCGGCTGGAAGAACTCCATGGCCACGGCGGCGCCCCGGTCGGCGTAGTGCAGCAGGACCTTGCGCCGGTCGGTGGCGTCGCGGTCGCGCCGAATGTGACCGGCGCGCTCCAGCCGGTCGATCAGCGCGGTGACCGACCCGGACGACAGGTTGAGCTGCTCGCCGAGGCGGCCGGGGGTGATCGGGTCGCCCCGCAGCTCGGCGTCCATGACCGCGATCAGGGCCTGCAGGTCGGTGGCGCCCAGACCGTGCAGCCCGGCGAAGGCGTGGCCGACGTGCTGGGCGTCCACCGCGTACCGCCGGAGGTTGTTGGTGATCTCCGCGACCAGCTGCTCACGCCGCGTGTCGCGCCGCCGGTACATGCCGTGACCTGCCACGTCCCGCCGCATCTCCTCGTCTCGGTCCGGTTGCAGCATAACTCAGCGGCCGATAATCTCGTTCATCGAGATACTCGATGGCCCGGACATTCCTGGCCGTCGAGCGGTTTCCCGTCCAGCCCCGTGAGGAAACGATGTCCCTGTTCACCCACGTCGCCCGCGGCCGGTTGGCCGCGTGGCTCACCGTGGTCGCCGCGATCGTCCTCGGTGCCGCCGTGTTCGGCCTGCCGAAGCCCGACAACCCCGCACCCGTGTCGTCCACCGGGCTGTCGGTGGAGTGGCAGTCCACCCAGGTGGAGCGGCTCCAGGAGCAGCTCCCGTCCAGCGACGTCCAGCCGGCCCTCGTCGTCGCCAGCCGCGCCGACGGGGGGCCGCTCACCGCCGCCGAACGGGAAGCGCTCGCCGCACAAACCGGCGACCTGAGCCGATTCGCCGTCGGCGGACAGGTCGCTCCCCCGCAGTTCTCCCCGGACGGCACGGTCGCGCTGGTCGCCGTGCCGCTGTCCACCGCCGGCGGTCAGGAGCAGGTCGCCGACACCGTGGAGCGGCTACGCGCCGCGCTCGACGACGCGCCCGCGGGCCTCACCGTCGACGTGACCGGTGGGCCGGCGTTCACCGCCGACCTCACCAAGGTCTTCGAGGGCGCCGACGTGACCCTGCTCGCGGTGACCGCCGGGGTGGTGGCGCTGCTGCTGCTCGTCACGTACCGCAGCCCGTTCCTGTGGATCGTGCCGCTGGTGGTGGTCGCGGCGACCGAGCAGCTGACCCTGCGGGCCGTCGACACGATCGTCCCCGCGGTCGGCATCAACCTCCAGGAGGGCGCCGTCACCGGCATCGCCAGCGTCCTGGTCTTCGGTGCCGCCACCGACTACGCCCTGCTGCTCATCGCCCGCTACCGGGAGGAACTGCGCCGCGAGGCGGACCGCTTCCGGGCCATGCGCGCCGCGCTGCGCCGCACCGCCGAACCCATCCTGGCCAGCGGAACCACCGTGGTGCTCGGCGTGCTCACGCTGCTGCTGTCCGAGCAGGAGACCAACCGGGCGCTGGCGGTGGCCTGCGCGACGGGCGTCGTCCTCGCCATGCTCTCGGCCCTGCTCGTGCTCCCCGCCGCGCTGGTGCTCCTCGGTCGCGGCCTGTTCTGGCCGTTCGTGCCCCGGGTCGGCGGCGCGGTCCGCGAGGGCCGGCTGTGGGGCCGGCTGGGCGCCGGTGTCGTCCGACGGCCGGTGTCCGTCGCCGCCCTGGCGACGCTACTGCTGGTCGGCCTCGCCCTGGGCGGGCTGGGCATCCGCACCGGCCTGTCGGAGACCGAGCAGTTCCGGGTGGAGCCGGAGGCGGTCGCCGGGGCGCAGACCCTCGCGAAGGCCTTCCCGGCCGGGACGACGCAGCCGGTCGCCGTACTCACCAACCCGGCCGCGGCGGGGGCGGTCACCGAGGCCGCCGCAGCGGTGACCGGCGTCGCGTCGGCGCGGCCCGGCAGCGCCGGCGCCACCGTCGCCCAGGTCGACGTGGTGCTGGAGGCCGAGCCGGGCACCGCCGCGTCCGACCGCGCCATCGAGGCGCTGCGGGACGCGGTCGCCACGGTTCCCGGCTCCGCCCCGCCCACCGTGGACGGCGCCGGTGCGCTCGACGGGGCCGTGGTGGGCGGCACGGTCGCCGCCACCTACGACACCGCCGAGGCCAACGCGAAGGACCTGCGGCTGATCCTGCCGATCATCCTGCTGCTGGTCGCGGCCGTCCTGGTGCTGCTGCTGCGGGGCCTGCTCGCCCCGGCGCTGCTCGTGCTCACCGTCATCGCGTCGTTCTTCGCCAGTCTCGGGGCGGCGTGGCTGCTCTTCGACCACGTGCTGGACTTCCCCGCGCTGGACAGCGGCGTCATCCTGCTGGCGTTCGTGTTCCTCGTGGCGCTCGGCGTCGACTACAACATCTTCCTCGTCACCCGGGCCCGCGAGGACGCCCGCCGGGCGGGCACCCGCGACGGGATGCTCTCCGCCCTGCGGGTCACCGGCGGGGTGATCACGAGCGCCGGCGTGCTGCTCGCGGCGGTCTTCGCCGTCCTCGGCGTGCTGCCGCTGATCCTGCTGACCCAGATCGGCGTCATCGTCTGCATCGGCGTCCTGCTCGACACGCTGCTCGTGCGGACGGTCCTCGTGCCGGCGCTGGCGTTCGTGCTGGGCGACCGGTTCTGGTGGCCGGGCCGGGTCCGCCGGGAGGCCGGGGCGCAGGCGCCGGCACCGCGTGAGCCGGTCACCGCGCACGACTGACCGTACGGTCGGCAGGGGTTGCGGCGTCACCGCGCCGCAACCCCTCAGTACGTGAGGCAGACGCACTCGGTCATGAGGGCGCGGACGTTGCGCACGTACTGCGGGTTCGGGATGGTGAGCGGCTCCCCCTCGCGGGCGACCGCGCCGTGCCCGTAGTTGTACGCGGCGATCACCGCGTTGAGCAGGCACGAGTTCAGCTCGGTGGTGCACAGGGCCGCGTCCAGCCGGTAGTCGGCCTCGAAGTACATGTCGCCGATGTACTTCGTCAGCCAGGCCAGGTAGTTGGCGCCGAGGTAGGCGTTGTCGCGGTAGTCACGCACGTCGTAGCTCTGCCCGAACCGCTGGTTCATCCAGTCGGCCGTCGCGGGCATCACCTGCATCAGCCCGATCCCGCCGTCGCAGGCGACGATGTTGGACTGCCAGCCGCTCTCCTGCCAGGCGGTCGCCTTGACCAGGGGCAGCGGGATCCGGATGTCGGGAGCGGACGTCGGCCAGTACGTCTTCGCCGCCGCGTCGCCGAGCGCCGCCTTGACCTGCGCGCGGGTGGCCTGGGTGCCCTCGTAGCGGGGCGTGCAGGCGGTCGGTGCCGGCTTCGGCGGTGGCGGCGGCACCTTCGTCTCGGTCGGCGGCTTCGCCGCGGCGCGGGGAGCGGTGGCGCGGGTCGGCCGGTGCGTGGGCCGGGCGCTGGGCGACGGGCTGCGCCGCGGCGCCGCTCCCATCGACTCCCGCGCGGGCGGTGTCGCGGTCGCTGTGGCGGCGTCGGTCTCACCGGCCGGTGCGGCGCTCGCCTCGGCCGTCGCACCGACCGGGGCCGCGATCTCGGGCGCGGCGGCCCGGTCGCGCGCGCACCCGGCGAGCCCGGCGGCCAGCACAAGCGCCGTGAGCGTCGCCGTGGCCCCACGGCCTCCTCGCATGTCGACCCCTTCCCCC
The DNA here is from genome assembly GCF_040704235.1 of Micromonospora sp. NPDC047707. Taxonomy (NCBI): domain Bacteria; kingdom Bacillati; phylum Actinomycetota; class Actinomycetes; order Micromonosporales; family Micromonosporaceae; genus Micromonospora; species Micromonospora sp. NPDC047707. Next base: position 81,674 of record NZ_JBEYSU010000024.1, on the reverse strand, counting down.
GGTGACCGCCGCACGGTAACAGGAGTCGGCGGTGAGCCGCCGCCCCGTGCCGGACGGGCACGCGGACCCGGCGCCGACGTGGGCCCGTCGGGTCAGGCGTCGCCGGGCCGGTCGGCGGCGGGCGCGTCGGCCCCCGGCATGGTGGCCGCGGCGGCCGCGCGGGTGCCCGGCGAGCCGCCGACCGCCTGCTCCGGCGGCGCGGCGGCAGCGGCGGCCGGCGGCTCCGCGACGGCATCGCCCGGCACGTCGGCGACCGCCGCGCCGTCGGCGCCTCGTGCCGGTGGTGTGCCGGCGGTCACGTGCGGCGGGTCGGCGGCCGGCGGCTGCACGCCCACCGCCCGGTCGCGGGTCACCCACGCCACCATGAACACCGCCGTCCAGGCCACCCCGAGCAGGAGCCCGGTGAGGGCGCTGCTGCCCGTGCTCAGGCCCAGGTAGAGCCGGGCGCCGCCGACGCCGACGACGCCGGCGGCGGCGACCGTCCACGCGGCGACCGCGACCGGCCAGCGCGCGCCCCGGGACAGCAGCCACGCGAGGGTGCACAGGCTCGCGGTGACCACCGCATCCTGGGTCGGGAACAGGACCGGCGGCCCGGACCCGTCCGGGCGGGCCAGGTCGGCCGCCGCCGCGAGCACCACCAGCGGCACGAACGCGCCGGCGGTGCCGAGCACGCTGAGCAGGTCGGCCTGCCAGGGCCGGTGCCGCCAGGCCAGCACGCCGGCCACGACCGCCACCACCACGATCAGCACCGGCCCGCGCAGCACCGACACGACCGTGAGGGTCACGTCGACGGCCTCCGGGGTGCGGCGGGCCGCGAACCAGTCGGCGATCGCGCCGTCGACCACCGACAGGCCGCTGTGCCGGACCACGGCGCCGAGCACCCAGGCGACGGCGAGCCCGGCCAGGAAGAGCAGCAGGAGACCGGCGGCCAGGTTGAGCAGCAGGGTCCAGCCGGGCCCGATGTGCATGGCGAGCAGGAAGAACAGCACCCCGTACCGGCCGGTGAGCCAGCGCACCGGCGGCAGCGCGCCCGCCCGGGCCAGCAGCGCCCGGACCGGATCCGGGTTGCGGCCCAGCCAGCGCCCGACCAGCAGCACCGCGACCACCGCGCCCAGCAGCACCAGCACCGCCCCGGTGGCCCGGCCCAGCAGGTGCGACACCGTCTCGTACGACTCGCCGGCCAGGTTGCCGGCGAGCACGGAGGCACCCACCCAGGTCACCACCCCGGCCAGGTTGAACGGCGCGAACCGCCGGTACGGCATGTCCGCCGCCCCGGCCAGCCGGGGCACCAGGGTCCGGGCGAAGGCCACCCAGCGGGCGGTGAACACGCCCCGGCCGCCCAGCCGGCCGAGCATCGCGTCCGCCCGGCTCCACCGCTGCGGACCGATCCGGGCGCCGAAGCGGCTCGCGCGCAGCCGCGGCCCGTACCGGCGGCCGGCGCGGAAGGCGAGTGTGTCTCCGATCACGGCCGCGACCACCATCACCAGCAGCGCCGGGCCGAGCCGTAACGTCCCCGCGTACGCTAGGAAACCGACCAGCAGCAGGGTCGCCTCGCCCGGCACCAGCAGTCCGAAGATCACGGCGGTCTCCGCCGCGACGATCAGGGCGGCGATCAGGTAGATCAGCAGGGGCGGCAGGCCCTGCAGTGCGGTCACCAGGTCGTGCATCTGACCCCCATGAACACGAGGGTCAGCATGCCAGCCGTGCCAACGGCTGGGACATATGTTTCGCCAGAGACCCGGGCCAACTGGGGGATCACCCCGACGCGACCCCGGCAACCGCAGACAGGAGAGTATGGAGGGTATGCAGCTTCGCACCGACCTCCGCAACGTCGCCATCATCGCCCACGTCGACCACGGCAAGACGACCCTGGTCGACGCCATGTTGCGGCAGGCCGGCGCCTACGGCGCCCGTGGTGAGGTGACCGAGCGGGTCATGGACTCGATGGACCTCGAGCGGGAGAAGGGCATCACCATCCTCGCCAAGAACACCGGCGTGCGGTACCTGCCGACGGACGGGTCCGACCCGGTCACCATCAACATCATCGACACCCCCGGGCACGCCGACTTCGGCGGCGAGGTGGAGCGCGGCCTCACCATGGTCGACGGCGTCGTGCTGCTGGTCGACGCCAGCGAGGGCCCGCTGCCGCAGACCCGGTTCGTGCTCCGCAAGGCGCTCAAGGCCCGGATGCCGATCATCCTGGTGATCAACAAGGTGGACCGCCCCGACGCCCGGATCAAGGAGGTCGTGGACGACACGTACGAGCTGTTCCTCGACCTCGACGCCGACGAGGAGCAGATCGACTTCCCGATCGTCTACGCGTGCGCCCGCGACGGCATCGCCTCGCTCACCCAGCCCGCCGACGGCTCGGTCCCGCAGGACAGCCACAACCTGGAGCCGCTGTTCCGCACCCTGCTCGACACCATCCCGCCGCCCGCGTACGACGAGGAGGCCCCGCTCCAGGCGCACGTCACCAACCTCGACGCCTCGCCGTTCCTCGGCCGGCTCGCGCTGTGCCGGGTGCGGCAGGGGACGATCGCCAAGGGCCAGACCGTGGCCTGGTGCCGCACCGACGGCAGCACCCAGCGGGTCCGCATCTCCGAGCTGCTGATGACCGAGGGCCTGGAGCGCAAGCCCGCCGACTCCGCCGGGCCGGGCGACATCATCGCCGTGGCCGGCATCCCGGAGATCATGATCGGTGAGACGCTCGCCGACGCCGAGGACCCGCAGCCGCTGCCGCTGATCACCGTCGACGAGCCGGCCATCTCGATGACCATCGGCACCAACACCTCGCCGCTGGTCGGCCGGGTCAAGGGCGCCAAGGTCACCGCCCGCATGGTCAAGGACCGGCTCGACAAGGAGCTGATCGGCAACGTGTCGCTGCGGGTGCTGCCCACCGAGCGCCCCGACGCGTGGGAGGTGCAGGGCCGCGGTGAACTGGCCCTCGCGATCCTGGTCGAGCAGATGCGCCGCGAGTCGTACGAGCTGACCGTCGGCAAGCCGCAGGTCGTCACCAAGGAGATCGACGGGAAGACCTGCGAGCCGGTGGAGCGGCTGACCATCGACGCCCCGGAGGAGTACCTGGGCGCGATCACCCAGCTCCTCGCCACCCGCAAGGGCCGGATGGAACAGCTGGTCAACCACGGGACCGGCTGGATCCGCATGGAGTGGCTCGTCCCCGCGCGCGGCCTCATCGGCTTCCGCACCGAGTTCCTCACCGAGACCCGGGGCACCGGCATCCTGCACCACGTCTTCGAGTCGTACGAGCCGTGGTTCGGCGAGCTGCGGACCCGCAACAACGGCTCCCTGGTGGCCGACCGGTCCGGCTCCGTCACCGCGTTCGCCATGACCAACCTCCAGGAGCGTGGCCAGCTCTTCGTCGAGCCCGGCACCGAGGTGTACGAGGGCATGATCGTCGGGGAGAACTCCCGCTCCGACGACATGGACGTCAACATCACCAAGGAGAAGAAGCTCACCAACATGCGCTCCTCCACGGCGGACGAGACCGAGAAGCTGATCCCGCCGCGGAAGTTGTCGCTGGAGCAGGCCCTCGAGTTCTGCCGCGAGGACGAGTGCGTCGAGGTGACCCCGGCGGCGGTCCGCATCCGCAAGGTGGTGCTCGACCAGACGCAGCGGGCGCGCACCGCCGCCCGCCGCAAGCACGCCGGCTGAGCACCGGCAGGGGCCCCGCACCACGCCGTCGTGGTGCGGGGCCCCTGCGCACCGCTACCCTCGGCGGGTGATCTTCGACGCGCTGGACGCTCACCTCGACCGGGTGCCCGGCACCGTGTCCGCGTACGTGGGCCGCCTCGACACGCCCCCCACCTGGACCCGGCACCCGGATGCGACCCACTACGCGGCGAGCACGATGAAGGTGGCCGTGCTGGTGGCGCTGCACCGCGCCGCCGAGGCCGGCCGCCTCGACCTCGACGCTCCGGCCCCGGTCCGCAACGAGTTCGACTCCGCGCTGCCCGGCGCGCCCCGCTTCTCCTGCGCCCAGCACTACGACAACGACGACACCGTCTGGGACCGGGCCGGCGGCGCCGCACCCCTGCGCTGGCTCGCCGAGCGCATGATCGTCCGGTCCAGCAACCTCGCCACCAACGTGATCATCGACCAGGTCGGCCTGCCGGCCGTGGCCGACGTGTGGGCCCGCGCCGGAGCCCGGCACAGCGTCACCGGCCGCGGCATCGAGGACTTCGCCGCCCGGGACGCCGGCATCACCAACCTGGTCACCGCCGCCGACCTGGCCGCTCTCCTCGGCGGCCTGGCGCGCGGCGCCGCCCGGCCCGGCCCGCTGGCCGCACCGGAGAGCTGCGCCGCGATGCTCGACACCCTCGCCGCGCAGGAGCACCGCGAGGACCTCGCCGCCGGCCTGCCCGCCGGCACGCGCATCGCCCACAAGAACGGCTGGGTCCGCGGCGTCCGCCACGGCGTCGGCGTCGTCGCGCCCGACGACGCGCCCCCGTACGTCATCGCCGTCTGCACCACCACCGACGCCGCCGACGGCGGACCGAGCGGCGAGGACGTCGAGGAGGACGCCTGCCGCCTCATCGCCCGCATCTCCCGCGAGGCCTGGAACGCCCGCCACAACCTGACCTGACCGCTGCGCCGCGAGGAGCCACCATGCCGTCCCGTCGTGTCCTGCTGGCCGCGTTCGCCGTCGTGGCCGCCGCGAACCTGCTCGCCAACGCCACCGGCAGCGCCATCGGTGAACTCCTCACCAAGCCGCTGCTGATGCCGCTGCTCGCCGCGTACCTCTGGCGGGCCGGCACCGACCGCGGCGCCCGGCCCGACCGGCTCGTCCTCGCCGCGCTGGCCTTCTCCACCGGCGGCGACGTCGCGCTGCTCGGCGACGGCGACGCGGCCTTCCTCGCCGGGATGGCGCTGTTCCTGGCCGCGCACGTCTGCTACGTCGCGGCCTTCACCCGGGACGGCGCCGCCGCCGCGCTGCGCCGCCCGCCGCTGGCCGCCGTCCCGCTGGGGTACGCGGTGCTGACCGTCGCCGCGCTCGCCTGGATGTGGCCGGGACTGAGCGACGCCGGCCTGGCGGTGCCCGTCGCCGGGTACGCGGCGGCCCTGGCCACCATGGCGAGCACCGCCGCCGCGCACGGCTGGCGCGTCGGCCTCGGTGGCGCGCTCTTCCTCGGCTCCGACCTGCTCATCGCCACCGGCGTCGCCGGAGTGGGGACCCTGCCCGGCCCACCGATCTGGGTGATGGCCACCTACGCCGCCGGTCAGGCCCTCATCGTCACGGGCTGGGCCGCCCGCCCCACCGCTCCCGCACCGGTCACTCCAGCAGCCGCGCCCGCAGCGCCGTGACCAGATCGTCGTTCACCCCGAGCCCGTCGCGCAGGTACGCCCCGAACGACCCGTGCACCCGCCGCACCTCGTCGTACGCGGCGTCGAGGTACTCGTCGCGCACCTCCAGCACCGGGCGTACCGCGTCGACGTCCAGGTCCGGCTGCCGCCGGCGCATCGCGGTCAGGATCACCTCGCGCAGGCTCTCCGTCAGCGGGTTGTTGGCCAGGTAGTCGGCGCGGACCGCCGCCTCGTCCACCCCGAGCGCGTGCAGCAGCACCACCGTCAGCCAGCCGGTGCGGTCCTTGCCGGCCGAGCAGTGGTAGAGCAACGGCAGATTGTCCGCCTCGGTCGCCAGCCGCACGGCGGTGCCGAACCCGACCCGCGCCGACTCCCCGGTCACGAACCACCGGTAGATCGCCGTCATCGCCGCCGGAGTGCCCTGCCCGGCGAGTTCCGCGTACGCCCCGAGGTCGTGGCCGAGCAGCACCGCCGACACGTAGGTGAAGACCGGGTGCGCCGCGTCGTGAACCGGCAGGTGCACCACCCGCGGCTCGCCCGGCAGCCGGTCCGGCGGGGCGACCGCCTGCTCCGAGGCGTCCCGCAAATCCACCACGCAGGACGGCCCCAGCTTCGCCAGCACCGGCAGGTCCTCGTCGGTCAACCGGCCCAGCGCCGGGGTGCGGATGAGCACCCCGGGGCGTACCCGCCGCCCGTCCGCCCCGACCAGTCCGCCGAGGTCACGCGCGTTCGGCGCGCCCACCAGATCCCACTCGCGCGCCCTCATGCCGCCGCCCCGCCGCGCTCGGCGGCGCCCCGCGGCACCAGTCGGCTGTGCGTGATCCGCTCGCTCATCCGGCCTCCCCATCGCCTGCCCGTCCCCCTATAGGGTGCCCGACATGACGATCACCGCGGTACGCACCCACCGGCTCTCCGCGCCCCTGCACACCCCGTTCGTCACCGCGCTGCGCCGCACCACCACCGTCGACACCCTCGTCGTGGAGGTCGTCGACGCCGACGGGCGCCGCGGCGTCGGCGAGGCGCCGCAGGTGTGGCAGGTGACCGGGGCGTCGACCGCCGGGTCCGAGGCGTGCGTCCGCGAGGTGCTCGGCCCGCTGCTCACCGGCCGGGACCCGGACGACCTGGTGGCCCGCTGCACCGAGGTGGGGCGGGCCGTGGCCGGCAACGAGGCCGCCAAGTCGGCCGTCGACGTCGCCCTGCACGATCTGGCCGCCCGGCGGCTCGGCGTACCGCTGGTGCGGCTGCTCGGGGGCACGGCCCTGCGCGTCCCGACGGACGTCACGCTCGCCGCCGGCGACGCGGTGGACCTCGCGGCCGCCGCCCGGGCGCGCCGGTCCGAGGGCTTCGACGTGCTCAAGCTCAAGGTCGGCACGGACGCGGCCGGCGACCTGGACCGGGTACGCGCGGTCCGCTCCGCGGTCGGCGCGCGGGTCCGCATCCGGCTCGACGCCAACCAGGGCTGGACGCCCCGCGACGCCGTCCGGGTGATCCGGGGCATCGAGGACGCGGGGCTGGATGTGGAACTGGTGGAGCAGCCGGTCCCCCGGTGGGACCTGGACGGCCTGGCCTGGGTCAGCGAACGGGTGTCCACGCCGATCCTCGCCGACGAGGCGGTCTTCGGTGTCCGGGACCTGGTCGAGGTGATCCGCCGGCGCGCGGCCGACCTGGTGAACGTCAAGCTCGCCAAGTGCGGCGGCCTGCACGTCGCCCGTACCCTGCTCGACCTCGCCGTGGCCCATGGCATGGGCACGGTCGTCGGCTCCATGATGGAGACCCAGGTCGGTATCGGCGCGGCGGCCAGCCTGGTCGCGGCGTACGGCACGACCGCCGTCCCGGACCTGGACGCGGCGTGGTGGCTGGCCTGGTCGCCGGTTCGCGGCGGTCCGCGGTACGAGGGCGCGTCGGTGGTCCTCGCCGACGCTCCGGGCCTCGGGATCGACGCGCTCGCTGAAGCAAAGATTCAGCAGGTCGATTGATCTTTGGCGGAAACTTTCATATCGTCGCGGCACGGGCGGCGTGACCTGGGGGTGGACCGTGGAGCTGCAAACCGGCCGCGAGGCCGTCGTCCGGGTCGGTGTCGCCACCCTGTGGGCCTCCCCCGAGGCGGTACGCGCGGTCGACAGCCCTGCCCTCGCCCCGCGCACCGACATCGCCGCCTGGATCGCCGGAATGGACGCCGACCAGCAGGTCGGCGACTGCGTGCTCAGCCAGCTCCTGCTCGGCGAGCGGGTGCTGGTGACCGAGCTGCGTCCCGACGGCTGGGCACACGTCGTCGCGGTGGAACAGCCCGCCAAGCTGGACCCGCGCGGCTACCCCGGCTGGCTCCCGGCCGGCCAGCTCGCCCCGGCGACCGCGCTCCCCGACACCGACCCGCTCGTCGTGGACGCCACCGTCACCGCCCTGCACGCCACGCCCGACGGTCCGGTCCGGCTGCCCGGCGTCGTCCTCGGCACCCGGCTGGCCACGGCCGGCCCGGTCGTGGCCGGCTGGCGGCCGGTGCACGCCCCGGGCCACGACGTGCCGCTCTGGATCCCCGCCCGGCACACCGCCGCCGTCGCGGACGCCGCCCCCACCGCCGAGGAGGTGCTGGCCGTCGCCCGTCGCCTGCTCGACGTCGTGTACGTGTGGGGTGGCGTCTCCTCGTACGGCATCGACTGCTCCGGCCTGGTCCACCTGGCCTGGCGGCGCTTCAACGTACGGCTGCCCCGCGACGCCGACGACCAGGCCACCGCCACCACGCCCCTGCCGCCCGGCAGCGAGCGCCCCGGTGACCTCTACTTCTTCGCCCGCCCCGGACGGGGCATCCACCACATCGGCATCGTCACCGCCGACCCGCGCCCCGGCGACGACCGCCGGATGCTGCACGCCTGCTACCGGCAGCGCCGTGTCCTGGAGGAGCGGCTGCCCGCCGACCGCACCGCCACCCTGGTCGCCGCCCATCGGGTCTGAGCCCGTACGAACGACGGCGGGGGCGCCCCGACCCGGAGCACCCCCGCCGTCACCGGCGTCTCAGCCGCGGGCCTTGACCAGCTCCCGGCGGCGGTCCCGGGACGACTTGACCAGGCTCGCCACGGTGGCCGCCAGCAGGGTTCCGAGGATGACCGTCAACGACAGCCAGATCGGGATGTGCGGGGCCCAGGCGACGTGCTCGCCGCCGTTGATGAACGGCAGGTTGTTGTCCGCGAGGGCCTCCAGCACCAGCTTCACACCGATGAAGCCGAGCACCACCGCGAGGCCGTAGCTGAGGTAGATCAGGCGGTCCAGCAGGCCGCCGAGCAGGAAGTAGAGCTGCCGCAGACCCATCAGCGCGAACACGTTCGCGGTGAACACCAGGTACGGCTCCTGGGTGATACCGAAGATCGCCGGGATCGAGTCGAGCGCGAAGATCAGGTCGGTCGTCCCGATCGCGATCATCACGATCAACATCGGCGTGAACAGGCGGCGGCCGTTCTCGTACGTGGTGAGCTTAGCGCCGTCGTAGTCGCGTGAGATGGGCAGCGCCCGGCGGCTCCACCGGATCAGCACGTTCTCGGTGAACTCGTCCTCGTCCGGCTCGCCCTGCCGGGCCAGGTTGACCGCCGTGTAGATGAGGAAGGCGCCGAAGATGTAGAAGACCCAGGAGAACTGGGAGATCAGCGCGGCACCGGCGGCGATGAAGCCGCCACGCATGACCAGCGCGAGCACGATGCCGACGAGCAGCACCTTCTGCTGGTACTGCCGGGGCACGCCGAAGCGGGCCATGATGATCACGAAGACGAAGAGGTTGTCCACCGAGAGGCTGTACTCGGTCAGCCAGCCCGTGTAGAACTGGCCCGCCGCGCTCGGCCCGGACGCGAGCCAGACGCCCGCGCCGAAGATCAGAGCCAGGGCGACGTAGAAGCCGACCCAGAGGCTCGACTCGCGCACGCTGGGCTCGTGCGGGCGCCGACCGATGATCAGAAGGTCGACGAGCAGGATCGCCGTCAGTGCGACGAGCGTTCCCGCCCACACCGCTCCGGACACGTCCAAGGTTCATTCCTCCGGCAGACACGCAACGTCCGGCACACCGTACGCCCTCACGGGGCGCGGTGAGCCGGTGACGCTGACTCTGGTGACTGTCGGAGGTCTCTTCCGCCGCCGCCCCCGGATGGGACGGCGACCGACGGGGCCGGGTCGCGCCACCGGGGGCCGGCGGTCGACCGTGCTGACGACTCCGTCGCAGGGGAATACTCCCCTCCTCGCCCGTCATTCTCACCCACTGCGGCCAGTAACCGCACCATGGGCGTCCGGTGTCCCTCCCCACCTCTCCGAACGGGAACAGCGCCGATCACCGCGCGTAAGGCTTCCTAGGATGCTAGCCTCCTAGCCTCGACCCGACCCGCGCCCGGCCCTGCCGATCATGCCTGTTTCCTCCTCCGCGCGATCACCCTGGAGATCCGTCCAGCCGGCGGGAAGCCGCCCCCGCCGGGAACCCCGCGCGCGCCGCCGTGCGAGGCTGCGCACATGGTGCTTGAGGTCGCGTTGATCGACGTGCTGCTGGGACACGAGGACAAGTTCGCCGCGGCGTACGCGGAGGGGCACCGGGTGCTCGCCGGCACGCCCGGCTGCCGGTCGGTGCGGATGACCCGGGGCGTGGAGTCACCGTCGCGGTTCGTGCTGCTGGTCGAGTGGGACTCGGTCGAGGCGCACACCGAGAACTTCCGGAACACCGAACGGTTCACCCGGTGGCGCGAGCTGATCGGCCCGCACTTCGCCAACCCGCCGCTGGTCGAGCACTTCGTCGACGTGCCCGCCTGACACTGTCGTACCCGACGCCTATCGTGCTGTCCGCACGCGCCGGTCGCCGGTCCCGACGGGCTCGGGGGCGCCGGGCCCGGACGACCGCGCGGCGCCGCCGTCAACCCTGCGACGGCCACCACGTCAGTCGGCGAGCCGCCAGCCCAGCGCCGCGACCGTCTCCTCCGGTGTCAGCGCGGCCTCCAGCAGCCACCCGGTGAGCCGTTCGTACCGGTCCACGTCGACCGGTGCGACCAGCCGGACGTCGGTGGTCAGCGCCTCCAGCATCACCGTGCGGGGGTCGGCCGGATCCGGGAACGAGTAGCAGGAGTACGGCGTGAGCGGCTGCACCCCGCCGCGCGGGGCCCGGTCGCGGGGCAGCAGGCGGATCGTCACGTTCGCCAGCTCGGCCAGGTCGACGAGGTGCCGGAGCTGCTCGCGCCACACCTCGGGCGGTGTGTCGCCGGCCTCGCACACCGCCTCGGCGAGGATCGCCGTGTAACGGGGTGGGTCCTCCCGCCGCAGCACGTCGTGCCGGATCAGCCGGGCCCGGACGTCCCCCTCGACGTCCACCGTCGGGTCCACCAGGTGGCCGGCGGTGACCCGCAGCCGCGCGTACGCCGGGGTCTGGAGCAGCCCGGGCACGACGGCGGGCTGCCAGTCGACGATGCTCGCCGCACCGGCCTCCAGCTCCGCGTACGTGCGCTGCCGCTCCCCCATCTCGCCCAGCGCCCGCCACCAGCCCCGGCTCGTGGCGGCGTCCCGGGCGATGACGATGAGCGCGTCCCGCTGGGCCGGTGGCACCTGGTAGACGTCGAGCAGGTCCAGCACGTCGGCGAGGTCCGGGCGGCTCTGCCCGAGCTCGATGCGGGACAGCTTGGAGGTGGAGGCCCAGCCGAGCCGGTCGCAGACCTGCTCCAGAGTGAGCGCCTCCCGTCGGCGCAGTTGACGCAGCTCGGCACCGAGTCGCGCGCGTCGGATGACCGGACTTGTTGGCAACGGCATTTCCCGCCTCCCCACCGAGGGAGAGTACGCAGGACGATCACCCAGCGCAATACAACGCTTGCGGAAAGCGACGTTCCCGGGTGTGGCACTGCCGGCCCCGGCCGCTCCGTCGGCCGGGGCCGCCGCGTTCACGGCCGGTACGTGCCGAAGGACCAGACCCGGCCGGCCGGGTCCCGAGCGGCGTAGTCGCGGGAGCCGTAGTCGGTGTCGAAGGGGGCGCGGACGATCTCGGCACCGGCGGCCCGGGCCCGTTCGTGATGGGCGTCCAGATCGTCCACCGCGACGTAGACCGCGTAGTCGTCGTCGGCCGGGCGGCTCCGCGGGCCCGGCCCCGTGCCCACCATGACGATCCCGTCGTCGAAAATCAGTTCGGCGTGCGTGACGGAACCGTCAGGTGTCTCGTGCACCTCGTGCACCCGGAAGCCGAACGCCCGGCACAGCCACTCGATCGCGCCCCGCCCGTCCGGATAGCGGAAGGTCGGATAGATGCTTCTCATGGGGCGATCCTGTCGGCCACCCGGTCAGGCCGGATTGGACGAATGTGATCCCGCCAGCGCGCCGGGGGTGGTGCCGGTGAACTCGCGGAAGTCCCGGATCAGGTGCGACTGGTCGTAGTACCCGCAGCACGCCGCCAGTTCCGCCCACCCGCCGCACCCCCGCCGAGGGACGGCCCCACCGGGCGTCGGCGGGGACACCAGGTCCCGGGAGACGGTCGCGTACGCCCGCTGGAACCGCAACAGCCGGGCGGCGGTCTTCGGTGACACGCCGATCTCCTGCCGGAAGCGGACGGTCAGGTGCCGGCGGCTCCACCCCAGCTCGTCGGCCAGCTCGGCGACGCCGATCCCGCCGGCGGTGCCGGCCAGGCGTCGCCAGGCCCGCCCCAGCCGGGGGTCGACCGGCGCGGTCGCCGCCAGTCGGGTGGCCACCGCGGCGTCGAGCAGCGCGAACCGGCGGGTCCAGGTGGCCTCGCCGGCCAGCCGGTCGCCGAGCCGGGCCAGCCACGGGTCGGGCAGCCGGTCGAGTGCGACCGCCCGGTTGGTCACCTCGTCCAGTGGCAGGTCGAGCAGCCGGCGCGCGGCCAACGGGGTGAGGATCAGCTCGATCCCCGTGCCGACGCCCCGTGTCGTGGTCGTGCACCACCCGTCGTACGGGCCGGCGACGAACGAGGTCACCCCGACGGCGCCGGGCGCGGCCGCCCGCGGGTCCACGACGTCCAGCGGGTCGCCCCAGCCGAGGACGAGCACGACGAACGCGCCGGCCGCCTGACGCCGCACCAGCGGGAGCGGCGCGGTCTCCCGGTAGCCGAGGTAGTGGTCGACGAACGGGCGCAACCGCGCCTCCGGCGTGCCGACCACCACCTCGTCCATGGTCATCCCCGGGCGCTCACTTCACGCCGGCGGCGTCCATGCCCCGCAGTTCCTTCTTCAGCTCGGCGATCTCGTCGCGGATCCGGGCCGCCAGCTCGAACTGCAACTCCCGGGCGGCGGCGAGCATCTGGTCGTTCAGCTCCTGGATCAACTCCGCAAGCTCGGCCCGGGCCATCCCCTCCCGGGCGGGACCGGCGGCCCGACCCCGGCTGCGGGTCTCCTTGACCGGCGCCTTGCCCCGGGAGAGCTGCCGCACCGCCCCGCCGACCCGGGTGTCGGTGTCCTCCGCCTCCCGGTAGATGTCGTCGAGGATGTCGTGGATCTTCTTGCGCAGCGGCTCGGGGCTGATGCCGTTCGCCTCGTTGTGCGCGATCTGCTTGGCCCGCCGGCGGTTGGTCTCCTCGATCGCTTCCGCCATCGACGGGGTGATCTTGTCCGCGTACATGTGGACCTGGCCGGAGACGTTGCGCGCCGCGCGGCCGATCGTCTGGATCAGCGACCGGCCGCTGCGCAGGAAGCCCTCCTTGTCCGCGTCGAGGATGGCGACCAGCGACACCTCGGGCAGGTCGAGGCCTTCGCGCAGCAGGTTGATGCCGACCAGCACGTCGTAGTCACCCTTGCGCAGCTCGCGCAGCAGCTCGACCCGGCGCAGCGTGTCCACCTCGGAGTGCAGGTACCGCACGCGGATGCCGTTCTCCAGGAGGTAGTCCGACAGGTCCTCGGCCATCTTCTTGGTCAACGTGGTGACCAGGACCCGCTCGTCCCGCTCGGTGCGCAGCTTGATCTCGTGCATGAGATCGTCGATCTGGCCCTTGGTCGGCTTGACGACCACCTCCGGGTCGACCAGGCCGGTCGGACGGATCACCTGCTCGACGAACTCGCCCTGGGCGTGCTCCAGCTCCCACGGGCCGGGGGTGGCCGACAGGAACACCATCTGGCCGACCCGCTCCAGGAACTCGTCGAAGCGCAGCGGCCGGTTGTCGGCGGCGCTGGGCAGCCGGAAGCCGTGATCGATCAGCATGCGCTTGCGGGAGGCGTCACCCTCGTACATGCCGCCGATCTGCGGGATCGTCACGTGCGACTCGTCGACGACGGTGAGGAAGTCGTCCGGGAAGTAGTCGAGGAGGCAGTGCGGCGGGCTGCCGGGCAGCCGACCGTCGATGTGCATCGAGTAGTTCTCGATGCCGGAGCAGAAGCCGACCTGCCGCATCATCTCGATGTCGTACGTGGTGCGCATCCGCAGCCGCTGCGCCTCCAGCAGCTTGCCCTGCCGCTCCAGCTCGGCCAGCCGCTCACCCAGCTCGGTCTCGATGTCGCGGATCGCCCGCTCCATCCGCTCCGGGCCGGCCGCGTAGTGCGTCGCCGGGAAGATCAGCAGGTGGTCGACCTCACGGACGACGTCACCGGTGAGCGGGTTGAGGTAGTAGAGCTTCTCCACCTCGTCGCCGAACAGCTCGATCCGGACCGCCAGCTCCTCGTACGCCGGAATGATCTCCAGGGTGTCGCCGCGGACGCGGAACGTGCCCCGCTGGAAGGCCATGTCGTTGCGGGTGTACTGGATGTCGACGAGGCGGCGCAGCAACTGGTCCCGGTCCAGCTCCTGGCCGACGGCGACCCGGACGGCGCGGTCCAGGTACTCCTCGGGGGTGCCCAGGCCGTAGATCGCCGAGACGGTGGCGACCACCACCACGTCGCGGCGGGTCAGCAGCGACATCGTCGCCGAGTGGCGCAGCCGCTCGACCTCCTCGTTGATCGAGGAGTCCTTCTCGATGTACGTGTCGGTCTGCGGAATGTACGCCTCGGGCTGGTAGTAGTCGTAGTAGGAGACGAAGTACTCCACCGCGTTGTGCGGCAGCAGCTCGCTGAACTCCTTCGCCAGCTGGGCGCAGAGCGTCTTGTTGGGGGCCAGCACCAGCGTGGGGCGCTGCATCCGCTCGATGAGCCACGCCGTGGTGGCGCTCTTGCCGGTGCCGGTCGCACCGAGCAGCACCGTGTGACGGTCGCCGCGCCGGACCCGCCGCTCCAGATCGTCGATCGCGGCCGGCTGGTCACCGGCCGGCTGGAACTCACTGATGACCTGGAAACGGCCGTCGAGCCGGGGAATGTCGAGCGCCATGACATCCACGGTACGCCCGGGGTCCGACACCCCGGGCCGACTACCGACGGTCCGTGATCGGCTTCGATATTCCCATTGTGTGCCCCATCCCACAGGACTACGCTTTTCGCGTAGGCCGCTCGCGGCGGCCGACCGGGCCGGTGGCCGGGCCCTCGACGGCCGGCCGCCCCCGGCACAGGGGTCGCAGCACCCGTTTCCGGAGTGCGCACCCGACGTGGTCGCGCTGACGGCGCTGACCGGCCGCCGCGAGCGCCCCTACACGTCACCCCCGGCCGGTGAAATCCGTTCAACCTCGCGTGGAGTCCTCCGCCCGCCGCCGCACGCCACCCGAACCGGAGCGCCCGCCGGCCGCCGGCCCCGCTCCGCACCCGGTCGACCCCGACCACGTCGAGCCGGATCCGCCGCCGACGCCCGGCGACATGGCACCGGCCCGCACCGCGGCGCCCGGCACCGCCCCACGCGGCGCCCGCCGGCGCCGGATCCCCGGCGGCGTCCCTCCCCCGGCACCCCACCGCCCGCTGCCCGACGGTACCCAGACCGGTCAGCTTCCCCGGGTGCTCACCGGCCGCCGCCGCACCACCCTCCTGGTGCTCGCGGCGGTGGCCCTGGTCTCCGCCGTCGCCCTGGTCGTCGGTCTGCTGAGCTGGGCGCCCCGACCGTCGGACCCGCCCCGCGCGCTGACCGCCGAGGAGCGGACGCGGCTCGCGGCGATGCGGGTCACCAACTACCGCGACCTGCGGGCCGGCGTGCGTCTGACGGCGGGAACCGGCGGCGAGCGCACCGAACTGGTCGGCTGGGTGGACTGGTCCCGCCCCCTGGTCTACCTCGACGTCGGTGGACCGGGCGCGGGCCCCGCCCGAGGGCTCCTCCAGGCCACGCCGTCGACGGTGGTCCTGCGGCCGGACCCCTACGCCGTACCGACCCCGGCGCCCCCGCCCCTGGTGCCGCCGGCCGACCGGTGGCGCCTGACCGCGCTGCCCGCCGGCGGGCGCCTCGCCCCCGTCCTCGATCTGCTGTTCGGGCTCGCGGCCGACCGGCCCGACGCGCCGGCCGCCGACACGGCGCGCTGGACCGGCCGGACCGACGTGGCGGCCCAGCCGGTGGACGTCCTGACCGCGCCGCTGCCGGCACCCGCCGACGCCGCCACGCCCGGGCTTCCGGACGGGCGCTGGTGGGTGGACGGCGACGCCCGGCTGCACCGGCTCGAGGTCCGGCTGCCCGGCGCCGGTCCGGTCACCGTGCAGCTCAACCGCACCGACCGGCCCACCCTGCGCCCGGTGGACGCCCTGGGCGGACGACCCGGGACGCCACGGGCGCTCACCCCCGCCGAGCAGCGCCGCCTGGAACGGCTCCCCGCGCGCCTGCGCGACGTGGGCGGGGCGACCGTCACGGTCACCGCCCCGCTCGGAACCGGCACGAACCTGCGCGGCGCCGGCTGGCTCACCTGGAGTCGGCGGGACGCCTACCTCGTCGTCGCCGACCTCGACGTGCCCGGGCGACGGACGCTGGTGCGGCACGACGCCGGCCGCGCGACCCGGACGGACGTGCCGGCGGGCACCGTCCCCGGCACCGTGGAGACGCCCGGCCGCCCGCCGCTGCCGGTGCCGGTGGGCGGCTGGCGGGCCGCGCCCGCCGACGACCTCACCACGCTGGTGGCGACCGCCCTGCGGGCCGGAACCGCCGCGCCGACCGGCACCGCCCGACGGATCCGCGAAGACAGCCTCGCCGGGACCGGCGTCGACGTGGTGGAGTTACGGTCGTCCGGTGCGCAGCTGCGCTACTGGATCGACCGGTCCGGCCTGCTGCGCCGGCTGGAACTGCCGACCCGGGCACACACCTGGGCGCAGCTCGACCTGGTGCCGGGGTCGGTGCCCCGACTCGACGCCGCACGCACCACCACGTCGGGCGGGCGGTGACCGGTCAGGGCCGCCAGCCGGTCTGCACGGCCCACTCCTCGGCCCGCAGGTGCTCCTCGTCGAACCACGGGTCCTTCGCCGTCGAGTAGGTGACGGCGTCCGGCGCGGAGGCGGCCAGCTCGCGCTTGAGCAGCAGATACGCCGCCCGCTGGTCCGGGTCCGCCCGCAGGTGGTCCCGCATCAGCAGCGCGTACCGCCAGCCCGGCGAGCCGGCTTCCCGGACGTGCAGGTACGCCGGCCGGGCCGGGTCGGCGCTGCCGTGCAGCCGCTTCTCCCACCGGTCGTCACCGGGCAGCCGGGGCGTGTCCCACCACTCGCCGGGCAGGCGCGGGAAACCCGCCTCGGCGAGACGCTCGGCCAGCGGCCCGTCGGCGTCGGCGAGGCGCGGCACGGTGAGCTGGACGTCGATCACGTCCTTGGCGGCGAGGCCGGGGACCGCCGTGGAGCCGATGTGGTCGATCCGCAGGTCGGCCGGGGCGACGGCGTGCCGGATCCGGGCGGCCAGCCGGGCGTACTGCAGCGGCCACGTCGGGTCCGCCTCGATCAGTTCGACCCGCGGCGGTCGGACCGCACGCCGTTGGCGGACGTTCGCCTCGTAGGGCAGCAGTCGGTCCGCCCAGAGCGCGTCGACCGCGGCGTGCAGCTCGGCGAGGGTGCCGTCGTTGGTGAGCACCACGTCGGCCGCCGCCCGCCGGCGGGTGTCGTCGGCCTGCGCGGCGATCCGCCGCCGGGCCTCCGCCGGGTCCATCCCCCGGTCCCGCGCCAGCCGCTGCAACCGCGTCGGCACGGCCGTCTCCGCCACGACCACCAGGTGGTACGTGGGCGCGAGCCCCACCTCCACCAGCAGCGGCACGTCGTTGACCACGATCGCGTCCGGCCCCGCCGCGGCGACCAGCTCGGCGCTGCGCACCCGCACCCGCGGATGGATGATCGACTCCAGCGTCCGGCGGGCGTTCTCATCGGCGAAGACCACGGCGCCCAGCGCGGCGCGGTCCAGCGCACCGTCGGGGGCGAGCACGCGCTCGGAGAAGGTGGCGACGATCTCGGCGAGCCCCTCGGTGCCGGGGGCGACCACCTCCCGGGAGATCCGGTCGGAGTCGACGACCACGGCGCCCCGCTCGGCCAGCCGGGCCGCCACCGCGCTCTTGCCGGAACCGATCCCGCCCGTCAATCCCACCTTCAACACGGCACCAGTCAACCGGATCATCCGCGACGTGCCAAACCGGACTCGGGCCGCGCGATGTCCGGCCGCGCGTCGCGGTGACGCCGGCATCGCGCTGTCCGGCCTGGCCGGATGCCGCGATGGCGTTGGCATGGAGTGGATCACGAGGTCGAGGTGATCGACTCAGCCTGCGGCAGCTCGGGCCTCGTCGCGGCAGGACGGGCCCGGTACGCCCCGTCCCGCGCCGATCACGTGTGGTGGCCGGCTCGACGGCCGGCGTGGAAACGGCGAGGGCCCCGCCCCCGGCGATCTGTCGATCGCGGGGACGGGGCCCGTCGTCAGCGACGGCTCCGGGCGCTGCGGCGTCAGGCGCGCCGAGCTGGAGTTGTCGTGAGGGTCACTTGCCGCCGGCGAGCTTCTCCCGCAGCGCGGCGAGCGCCTCGTCGGTGGCGAGGGTGCCGGCCGGCTCCTCGGCCTGCCGGCTCGGGGCCGGGCTGGTCGTGGTGGTGGTGCCGGTGGCCGGAGCCGGGGCGGCGGCCGCCTCGGCGTCGGCGGCGCGGGAGGTCTGCACCTGCTTCTGGTGGGCCTCCCAGCGCTGGCGCGCCTCGGCGTACTGCTGCTCCCAGGTCTCGCGCTGCTTCTCGTACCCCTCGAGCCACTCGCCCGTCTCCGGGTCGAAGCCCTCCGGGTAGATGTAGTTGCCCTCGGCGTCGTAGGTCGCGGCCATGCCGTAGAGGGTCGGGTCGAAGTGCTCCTCGCCCTCGACGAAGCCCTCGTTGGCCTGCTTCAGCGACAGCGAGATCCGGCGACGCTCCAGGTCGATGTCGATGACCTTGACCATGACCTCGGAGCCGACCTGGACGACCTGCTCCGGGATCTCCACGTGGCGCTCGGCCAGCTCGGAGATGTGGACCAGGCCCTCGATGCCGTCGTCGACCCGGACGAACGCGCCGAACGGCACCAGCTTGGTGACCTTACCGGGCACGATCTGCTGGATCGCGTGGGTGCGGGCGAACTGCCGCCACGGGTCCTCCTGGGTCGCCTTCAGCGACAGCGAGACCCGCTCGCGGTCCAGGTCGACGTCCAGGACCTCGACCTCGACCTCCTGGCCCACCTCGACGACCTCGGACGGGTGGTCGATGTGCTTCCAGGACAGCTCGGAGACGTGCACCAGGCCGTCCACGCCGCCCAGGTCGACGAAGGCGCCGAAGTTGACGATCGAGGACACGACGCCCTTGCGGACCTGGCCCTTCTGGAGCTTGTTGAGGAACTCGGTGCGCACCTCGGACTGCGTCTGCTCCAGCCAGGCCCGGCGGGACAGGACCACGTTGTTGCGGTTCTTGTCCAGCTCGATGATCTTGGCCTCGAGCTCGCGGCCGACGTACGGCTGCAGGTCACGCACCCGCCGCATCTCGACCAGGGAGGCCGGCAGGAAGCCGCGCAGGCCGATGTCGAGGATGAGGCCACCCTTGACCACCTCGATGACCGAGCCGCGGACGACGCCGTCCTCGTCCTTGATCTTCTCGATCGTGCCCCAGGCGCGCTCGTACTGGGCGCGCTTCTTCGAGAGGATCAGACGCCCCTCCTTGTCCTCCTTCTGGAGGACAAGGGCCTCGATGTGGTCGCCGACCGACACCACCTCGGCCGGGTCCACGTCGTGCTTGATCGACAGCTCCCGAGAGGGGATGACACCCTCGGTCTTGTAGCCGATGTCGAGCAGGACCTCGTCCCGATCGACCTTGACGACGGTGCCTTCGACAATGTCGCCGTCGTTGAAGTACTTGATGGTCTCGTCGATCGCGGCGAGGAAAGCCTCCTCGGAACCGAGATCGTCGACGGTGACCTTGGTGGCGCTCGAGGGGGCCTCGATGCTGCTCGTCATGTGGGCGGTTGCTCCGGTCGGATGGGTTGTCATCACGGACGTGGGCCGCGGTGACCTGTTCGCGCCAGCGGATCCGCCGCCGGGCACACCCTACGATCGCTGATGGGGATCATGATGTGGCTCCGTCGACCGCGCACCTGCTCCCTGCCGAGGCACACGATCCGCGAGCGCATCGTCTAGCCTACCCGCTGCATTACCACAGCGTGCAAGCCCTCCCACCTCATCGCTACCTCGTCAGCTGCGAAAGCGGAGATTTCAGCCCGAACTCGCCTCGTTTGTCACGCGAGTCACACCGGCCCCACCGGGCAAGGATAGTGCGTGGTCGGGAGGCCGAGGACCGACGCGCCGACGGCCCCGCCGGCCGCCGGCGCCGGGTCGCCGCCTAGCGTGAGCGGGTGGACGACGACAGCCGGGTGGCCCGCCGCACCGTCGGCGACGCCGAGGCGCGCCGCGCCAACCGCCGGTGGTGGGACGGCGACGCCGACGCGTACCAGGCCGAGCACGGAGCCTTCCTGGGCGACGTGGACTTCGTCTGGTGTCCCGAGGGGCTGCGCGAGGCGGACGCGCGCCTCCTCGGCGAGGTGTCCGGGCGGCGGGTGCTGGAACTGGGGGCCGGAGCCGCCGCCGCGGCCCGGTGGCTGGCCACGCAGGGAGCCCGGCCGGTCGCCCTGGACCTGTCCGCCGGCATGTTGCGGCACGCGGCGCTCGCCGCCGACCACACCGGGGTACGCGTACCGCTGGTGCAGGCCGACGCGCTCGCCCTGCCGTTCGCGGACGCCGCGTTCGACGTGGTGTGCACGGCGTTCGGCGCGGTCCCGTTCGTCGCGGACTCGGCGGCCGTCATGCGGGAGGTCGCCCGGGTGCTGCGTCCCGGGGGGCGCTGGGTCTTCTCGGTGACCCACCCGATGCGCTGGATCTTCCTCGACGATCCGGGCGAGCACGGGCTGACCGCCGTGCACTCGTACTTCGACCGCTCCCCCTACGTGGAGCAGGACGAGCACGGGGTCGCCACGTACGTCGAGCAGCACCGCACGCTCGGCGACCGGATCCGGGAGCTGGTGGGCGCGGGCTTCCGGCTGGTCGACCTGGTCGAGCCGGAGTGGCCGGAGGGGCACGAGGGAATCTGGGGCCAGTGGAGCCCGCTACGGGGGCGGCTCTTCCCCGGCACGGCCATCTTCGTCACCGAGAAACCGCCCGCCTGAGGACCGGACCCGCGGGGACCGGACGCCTGAGTACCGGACACGCGTGAGGACACCGACGTGCGGCGGTACGGGCCGGTGGCCGACGGCGCGGAGCCAGCCGGGCGAGACCGGTCACGCCCCGGTGGCGGTCGTTTCCGCTCCTCCCCTCCGGGTAACCGGACGGCATGGCCAAGCAGGAGTTCCGCGAGGGTGACCACGTGTCCTGGGCCAGCCACAGCGGCCGGGCCCACGGCGTGGTCAAGGAGAAGCTCATCGACCGGACGCATGTACGCGGGCACACCGTCGACGCGTCACCGGAGGACCCGCAGTACCGCATCCGCAACGACCACTCGGGGCGGGACGTCGCCCACCGGCCGGAGGCGCTGCGCCATGAGCGGCGGTGACCAGGACCGGGACACCTACCGGGAGTTCACCGAGGCGGTGAACATGAAGCCCCGCGAGCTGTCCACGTGGCTGGAGACCGACGAGTCCAAGCACGTCGGCTGGCGCCGGAAGGGCGCCAAGAGCGGCGAGTCGGTCGGCCACGAGTCCGGCCGGAAGATCATCGACCTGTTGCGCCGTAAGCGTGGCGACCTCTCCGAGGCCGACTACAAGCACATGCGCAAGGTCGTCGGCTACGTCCGCCGGCACATGGCTCAGCGGCCCAGCGGCGACGTCCGCGACACCCGGTGGCGGTACTCCCTGATGAACTGGGGGCACGACCCCCTGAAGGGACCGCTTCCGCCGCCGGGCGGCCCGTCGAGGAAGGCGCTGGAGCGGCGCGGGGCGCCGCCGAAGGAACGCCGGGGCCCGGGCCGGTAGCCGGCGGGGTCAGTGGTCGGCGCTGTTCCAGTCGCGGCCCTCGCCGACCGAGACCTCCAGCGGCACCGACAGCGGGTACGCCCCACCCATCTCGCGCCGGACCAGCGCCTCCAGGGCGTCCCGCTCGCCGGGGGCCACCTCGAAGACCAGTTCGTCGTGCACCTGGAGCAGCATCCGGGAGCGCAGCCCGGCCTCGCGCAGCGCCGTGTCGACGTGCAGCATCGCGACCTTGATGATGTCGGCGGCCGAGCCCTGGATCGGGGCGTTGAGCGCCATCCGCTCGGCGATCTCCCGCCGCTGCCGGTTATCGCTGACCAGGTCGGGCAGGTAACGGCGGCGGCCGAGGATCGTCTCGGTGTAGCCGTCGTGGCGGGCCCGGGCCACGACCTCCTGGAGGTAGTCGCGCACCCCGCCGAACCCGGCGAAGTAGTCCTCCATCAGGCCACGCGCCTCCTCGGTGCTGATCCCGAGCTGCTGGGAGAGGCCGAAGGCGCTCAGCCCGTACGCCAGGCCGTAGTTCATCGCCTTGATCTTGCGCCGCTGGTCGGCGGTGACCGCCTCGACCGGGACCTGGAACACCGACGAGGCGGTGGCGGCGTGGAAGTCGGCGCCGGAGTTGAACGCGTCGATCAGGGCGTCGTCCGACGACAGGTGCGCCATGATCCGCATCTCGATCTGGCTGTAGTCGGCGGTGAGCAGGCACTCGTACCCCTCGCCGACCACGAAGGCCCGGCGGATCCGCCGGCCCTCCTCGGTGCGGATCGGGATGTTCTGCAGGTTCGGTTCGGTGGAGGACAGCCGGCCGGTCGCCGCCACGGTCTGGTTGAACGTGGTGTGGATGCGGCCGTCGTCGGAGACCGACTTGAGCAGACCGTCCACGGTGGTCTTGAGCTTGGCCACGTCGCGGTGGCGCAGCAGGTGCGCGAGCACCGGGTGCGGGTTCTGTGCGTGGAGCCACTGGAGGGCGTCGGCGTCGGTCGTGTAGCCGGTCTTGATCTTCTTGGTCTTGGGCAGACCCAGCTCGCCGAAGAGGATCTCCTGGAGCTGCTTCGGCGAGCCCAGGTTGAACTCCCGCCCCACCGCCTCGTACGCGCCCTGCGCGGCGGCCTTCACCTCGGCGGCGAAGTGCGCCTCCAGCTCGGACAGGTACTGGGTGTCGGCGGCGATGCCGGTGCTTTCCATGGCGGCGAGGACCCGCATGAGCGGCAGCTCCACCCCGGCCATCAGCCGGGCGGACTGCTCCCCGTCGCGCGACAGCTCGGCGTCGATGGCGTCGGCCAGGTCGAGGGTGGCCCGGGCCCGGAGCATCAGGTTCTGCTCGGCCTCGCCGTCGTTGCCGAGGCCGTCGAAGGTGAGCTGGCCGGTGTCCGGCGTGTCGACCCGCAGCTCGCGGTGCAGGTAGCGCAGGGCCAGGTCGGTCAGGTCGTACGACCGCTGGTCGGGCCGGGCCAGGTACGCGGCGATCTGCGTGTCGCGGGCGACGCCCTCCAGTGACCAGCCGTGCGCGGCGAACGCGAGCACCGCCGGCTTGCTGTCGTGCAGCACCTTGGGGCGGGTCCCGTCGGCGAGCCACCCGGCCAGGGCGGACTCGTCGGCGGCGTCCTGCCGCGCCGGGTCGAACCAGGCGCCGGCGCCGGCCGCGGTGGCCAGGGCGATGCCGGTCACCGAGGCGGTGTGCCGCCGGTTGGGGCCGGTGTCCAGCGTGACGGCGACGCCGACCGCGGCGCCGGCCGGAGCGTGCGTTCCCAGCCAGGCGGCGAGCGCCCCCGGCTCGGACAGCACCTCGCCGGCGAGGTCGAAGCCGGCCTCCGCCTCCGGCTCGACGGCCTCCAGGTACTGGTAGAGCCGGTCGCGCAGGATGCGGAACTCCAGCGTGTCGAAGACCTGGTGCACCGCCTCCCGGTCCCACCCCGCCCAGCGGGCGTCCTCGGGACGCAGCGGCAGCTCCAGGTCGGACACCAGGCAGTTGATCTCGTAGTTGCGGATCACGTCGGCGAGCCGCTCCCGCAGGCTGTCGCCGGCCTTGCCCCTGATCTCGTCGGCGCGGGCGACGACGCCGTCCACCCCGCCGTACGCGGTGATCCACTTGGCGGCGGTCTTCGGGCCGACACCCGGGATGCCGGGCAGGTTGTCGCTCGACTCGCCGACCAGCGCGGCCAGGTCGCGGTAGCGCTCCGGCGGAACGCCGTACTTCGCCTCGACCGCCGCCGGGTCCATCCGCGCCAGGTCGGACACACCCTTGCGCGGGTACAGCACCGTGACGGCGTCACCGACGAGCTGGAACGCGTCCCGGTCGCCGGTGGTGATCAGCACCGACATGCCCTGGTCCCGGGCCTGACAGGCGAGGGTCGCGATGACGTCGTCGGCCTCGTAGCCCTCCTTCTCGACGACCGGGATGCGCAGCGCCGCCAGGACCTCCTTGACCAGGCTGACCTGGCCCTTGAAGTCGGCCGGGGTCTCGCTGCGGCCGGCCTTGTACTCCGCGTACTTCTCGGTGCGGAAGGAGCGCCGGGACACGTCGAAGGCCACCACGATGTGGGTCGGCTGCTCGTCACGCAGCACGTTGATCAGCATGGAGGTGAAGCCGTAGACCGCGTTGGTCGGCTGGCCCGTCGTGGTGGAGAAGTTCTCCACCGGCAGGGCGAAGAACGCCCGGTAGGCCAGGGAGTGTCCGTCGACGAGGAGCAGGCGCGGCGTCGTAGCTGTCACGGTGGCGACTCTAGTCCGTACGCCCGACAATCCCCGCCCCGACATGGTCGGCCCGCGCCCGGCGGCCGGCCCGCCCCTCCCGGCGAAGCCGCAGCTTGCGGCCGGGCGGGAAGGGAACGGGAAGCGCCGCCGTCGATGCTGGCGGCGGACGTCCACCGTCATCGGCCGGCGCGGTGCCGGCGACACGCCCGGCCGGAGGGTCATTCGGGGGCGGGCGGGCCCGACGCGGTCCGCCCGCAGCACCCTCCGCCGTCGGTGCGGCGCGGGTCGGCCCGGCAGGGGCCGGCCCCGCCGGTGCCGATCACCCGCGGTACCCCGACCACGACTAAACTCGCGGCGAATCCCGTTCGCCGCGCCGCAGAGGACGTCGTTGGAGCTACGCCTGCTCGGTCCCGTCGAGATCCGGCACCACGAGCGGCCCGTCGCTGTTGGTCGCCGCATGCACCGCCTCCTGCTGGGGCTGCTCGCCCTGCGGGCCAACACGGTGGTCTCGACCAGCGAGCTGGTCGACTCGCTCTGGCCCGCCCGCGCCCCGCGCACCGCCCGGGCGATGGTGCACTCGCGGGTGTCCGAGCTGCGCGCCGCGCTGACCGCCGCCGGCGTCGACGACGACCGGCTCGCCATCCTCACCGACGGTGCCGGCTACCGCGCGATGCTCGACCCCACGGCCGTCGACGTGCACCGGTTCCGGCGCCTGGTGGCGCGGAGTCGCGCCGCCGACGACGCGCTCGGCTGGCCGGAGCGGCGGGACATGTTGCGCGAGGCGGTCGCCCTGTGGCGTGGGCCCGCCTTCGGCGGATGGATGCCACGCCAGCCGCCGCCACCCGAGGTCGAGTCGCTCGAGGACGCCCGCCTGACCGCCCTGGAGCAGCTCTACGAGGCCGAACTGAACGCGGACACCGACGGCGGTGTGCTCGTCGAGCGGCTGGGCCCGCTCGCGGCGCAGCACCCCAGCCGGGAACGCTTCACCCTGCTGCTCATGCGCGCGCTCGCCGCCAGCCACCGGCCCGGCGACGCGCTTCGCGCCTACGAACAGCACCGCCGCTGGCTCGCCGCAGAGCTGGGCGCCGACCCGGGAGACGAGCTGCAACAGCTGCACCTCGAACTGCTGCGCGCCGTCACCCCGGGCGGTTCGGCGGCTGCCGCCGCTCGGCCCGCGCCCGACCCCGCCGTCCCGCCCGGGCCGGCCGAACTGCCCGCGGAACCGGCCGGCTTCGTCGGGCGCAGGGCCGAGCTGGCGCGCCTCGACGCCGCCGTGGACGAGGGCGGCGCCCGCACCCTCGCGCTGGTCGGTCCGGCCGGCGTCGGCAAGACCGCGCTCGCCCTGCGCTTCGCGTACGCCCGACTGCGCCGCCGGCCCGCCGCCCACCTGTACGCGGACCTCCGCGGCGGCGCCGACCCGGTCGCCCCGGCGGCGGTGCTGGAACGGTTCCTCCGCGCCCTCGGCGTCCCCGGCGACGCCGTCCCCGCCGACGTGGAGGAACGGGCCGCCCGCTACCGGTCGGAGCTGGCCGGCCGGCCGGTGCTGGTGCTGTTGGACAACGCCGCCTCCTCCAGTCAGATCCGGCCGCTGCTGCCCGGCGCCGGCGACAACGTGGTACTGATCACCAGCCGGCGCCGCCTCGACGGCCTGGTGGCCACCCAGGGCGCCACCCAGCTGGTTCTCGCCCCGCTCGCCGAGTCCGACGCCCACGACCTGCTCCGGCAGGGGCTCGCCCCCGAGGCCTCGAACGAGCGGGCGGACCTGCGCCGGGTCGCCGAGCTGTGCGATCGGCTGCCGCTGGCGCTGCGGATCGCCGCAGCGCGGCTGGGCGCGCCCGGTGGCGGCGCAGCCCTTGCCGGGCAGCTCGCCGCCGAGGGCGACCGGATCGGCCTGCTGACGGCGGAGGACGTCTCGGTGCGCGCGGCGCTGCAGGTGTCCCTCGCCGCGCTGGACGGCCCGAGCCGCCGGATGTTCCACCTGCTCGGCCTGCATCCGGGGCGGCTTCCCAGCACCGACGCGTGCGCGGCGCTGGCCGGGCTGCCGCTGGCCGCGACCCGCGACCTGCTCGATAACCTGGCCGTGTTCCACCTGGTGCAGGCGCTCGGCGACCGGCACCAGATGCACGACCTGGTCCGGCTGTTCGCGGCCGAGGGGGCCGCCGCCGACCCGGCCGCCGCGTCGGCGGCACTGGAGCGGGTGCTCACCTTCTACCGGGACGCGACCGCCGCGGCCGACCGCGTCCTGCGCCCGGCGGAACGGCCCAACTTCGACACCACCGAAGCCGCCATGCGGTTCGCGGACCTGCCGGCCGCGCTGGCATGGCTGGATGCCGAGGCCGACAACCTGGTGGCGGCCGTCGAACGGGCCGAGACGGAGCATCCGCGGCTGGCCTGGCAGATCGCCGCGGCGATGTACGGCTGGCTGTTCCGCCGCCACCAGCGCGACCACTGGGTCGACCTGTACTCGCGCGGGGTGCGGGCAGCCCGGCAGGTCGGCGACCATCGGGGCGAGGCCCTGCTCAGCGGCCGGCTGGCGATCCCGCTCAGTCTGCTGGGCCGGCACGACGAGGCGGCCGGCCACTGCACCCGCGCGTACGAGCTGCGGGTCGCCGGGGGCGACCGGCTGGGCGCGGCGACGGCGCTGCTGAACCTCGCGGCGATCGAGAACAACGCTGGCCGCCCAGCCGAGGCGATCCGACGGCTCACCCAGGCCGAAGAGCAGAGCCGGTCCCTGCCGGACGCGGGCCACCTGCGCACCCTGGTCGCCAGCAACCTGGGCGAGGCCCACCAACTCGCCGGGCGGTTCGCGCCGTCGGTCGAGCACTACCGCACGGCGTTGGCGCTCGCCGAGGCGCACTGCGGAGACCGGGACGTCGCGGAGATTCTGGTGGGGCTGGCCCGTACCCACCGCCGAGCCGGCGAGCCGCGCGAGGCCCTGCGCCTCGGCGAACGTGCCGTCGCGCGGGCCCGGCAGGCCGGGGACGTGCTGATCGAGGCCGAGGCGCGCGAGGAAGTGGGCCGCGCCCACCTCGCCCGTGGGGAGCACGGCCGCGCCCTGACGGAACTGGCGACCGCGCTGGAGATCTACCGGGAGAAGGGCCACCGGAGCACCGCGGACCTGGCCCGCCAGGTGGCGGGACTGACCCGGGCGGCGGCGCTCTGAGCGCCTCCCGGACAGCGCGGACCGGCCGGTGATCGTCGCCACCGGCCGGTCCGCGGCACGGGTCAGGCCACGCCGAGGTACGCCTCCTTGACCGCCGGGTCGTGCAGGAGCGCCTCGCCGGTGCCCTCCTTGACGATCCGGCCGGTCTCCAGCACGTACCCCCGGTGGGCCCGGGAGAGCGCCTGCTGGGCGTTCTGCTCCACCAGCAGGATCGTGGTGCCCTGCTCGTTGATCCGCGTGATGATCTCGAAGATCTGCTGGATCAGCTTGGGGGCGAGCCCCATCGACGGCTCGTCCAGCAGCAGCAGCCGCGGACGGGCCATCAGGGCCCGGCCGACCGCCAGCATCTGCTGCTCACCGCCGGAGAGCGTGCCGCCGGGCTGCTTGCGCCGCTCGGCCAGCCGGGGGAACAGGTCCAGCACCATGCCGAGATCCTTGTTGATCTCGCTCCGGTCCCGGCGGGTGTACGCCCCCATCTCCAGGTTCTCCAGGACGGTCATGCCGGGGAACACGCCCCGGCCCTCGGGCGCCTGCCCGATGCCCCGGATCACCCGCAGGTCGGCGCGCATCCGGGTGACGTCGGTGCCGTCGAACACGATCGTGCCCGACGCGATCGGCCGCAGGCCGGAGATCGCCCGCATGGTGGTGGTCTTGCCGGCGCCGTTGGCGCCGATCAGCGCCACCACCTCGCCCTCGTTGACGTGCAGGCTGATCCCGTGCAGCGCCTGGATCCGCCCGTACAGCAGGGTCAGGTCCTTGATCTCAAGCAGCATCGGTCGGCACCCCCAGGTACGCGGCGATCACGTTCGGGTCCTCCCGGACCTCGGCCGGCAGGCCCTCGGCGATCTTCTTGCCGAACTCCAGCACCACGATCCGGTCGGTCACACCCATCACCAGCCGCATGTCGTGCTCGATCAGCAGGACCGTGACCCCCTGGTCACGGATCTTGCGGATCAGGCCCAGCAGCTCCTCCTTCTCCGCCGGGGTGAAGCCGGCGGCCGGCTCGTCCAGGCAGAGCAGGGCCGGGTCGGTGGCGAGGGCCCGGGCGATCTCCAGCCGCCGCTGCTCACCGTACGACAGGTTGCGGGCCAGGTCGTCGGCGCGCCGCTCGATGCCGACGAAGCGCAGCAGCTCGCGGCCCTTCTCCCGGCCCTGCTTCTCCTCGCGCCAGTGCCGGGGCAGCCGCAGCATCGCGGAGATCACGCTGGTCTTGTGGTGGACGTCCGCGCCCACCATCACGTTCTCCAGCGCGGTCATCTCCGGGAACAGCCGGATGTTCTGGAAGGTACGGGCGATGCCCGCCTTGGTGATCCACGACCGTCGCTTGCCGCTGACCCGCTCCCCCTTGAACCGGATCTGGCCCTCGGTGGGGCGGTAGACGCCGGTCATCGCGTTGAAGCAGGTCGTCTTGCCGGCGCCGTTCGGGCCGATCAGACCGAGGATCTCCCCCTTGTACAGGGTGAAGGTCACGTCGTTGAGGGCTACCACGCCGCCGAAACGCAGCGTGACGTGGTCGACCTCCAGCAACGGCTCCCGCCCGGCGGCGTCCGGCGCGGCCGGGGTGACCTCGGCCGGTTCGGCCGGGCCCTTCTCCGGCGGGACGCCGACCGTGCTCCGGCCGTCGGCGACGATGTCCCGGTCGCTCGACTTGTCGCGTTCGCTACTCATTCGCGGCTCATTCACTGGGCACCGTCTCCTGGGGAACCGCTTCCTTGCGCCGGTCGGCGAACTCGGCCGCCCGCCGCCGGTTGGGCACCAGACCCTGGGGCCGGAAGATCATCATGACGATGATGACCAGACCGAACACGAGGATCCGGTACTCGGCCGCGTCGAACTCGACGCCGACCAGGTCGCCGACGCCCCGCAGCCACTCCGGCAGGTACCAGGTGAGCGCACCGCCGACGATGGCTCCCTTGATGTTGCCGGCACCACCCAGGATGACCGCCGCGAGCACCAGGATCGAGCTCTCCAACAGGAACTGGTCTGAATTGATGAACGTCTGCTTGCCGGCGAACACCGCACCGGTGAGACCGGCGACCGCGGCACCGATGGCGAACGCCCACAGCTTGTACTTGAACGTCGGCACGCCCATGATCTCGGCCGCGTCCTCGTCCTCACGGACGGCGATCCAGGCCCGGCCGACCCGGCTGTTCGCCAGGTTCCGCACCAGCAGGATGACGACCAGGATGAGGGTGAGCATCAGCCAGTAGTAGGGCTTGGCGTCCACCACGCCGAACAGCGGCTTGCCGTCGGCCCCGGTGCCCGGCGGGTGCGGGATGTCCGGGATGCCCCGCTGACCCTGGAGGACGCCCTCGTTGCGCGCGGCGTAGAGCCGGATCATCTCGGCGAAGCCGAGCGTCACGATGGCCAGGTAGTCACCGCGAACGCGCAGCGTCGGGCCGCCGAGGAGGACACCGGAGATCATCGCCACCATGACCGCCAGCGGCACCGCCGCGAGCCACGGCCACTCGGTGCCGAGACGGCTCTCCGGTGACGTCAGCAATGCGACGGTGTACGCGCCGAGCGCGTAGAAGCCGAAGTACCCGAGGTCGAGCAGGCCGGCGAAGCCGACCACGACGTTGAGCCCGACGGCCAGCAGCACGAACACGGCGGTGTCGAAGAGCACGCCGGCGAAGTCCGACCGGGTGGTGTAGAAGGCGAAGTACTCGCTGCCGATCGGGAAGCCCAGGTACTCGTAGAACCAGCGGTTGGGCAGGATGTACAGGAAGACGACCAGGGCCGCCAGGGCCGCCCAGCGGACCTGCTTGGGCAGGTGCGACCAGCGCGCCTTCATCCGCGAGGTCTTTCCGTTCTCCGCGGTGGCGGTCATGCGCGCGCCCTCCCGAGTGATTCACCGAGCAGACCGGTCGGCCGGAACATCAGCAGGACGACCAGCAGCACGAAGCCGGTGAAGTCCTTCCAGTCCCCACCGAACAGGCCCACGGCGTAGTTCTCCGCCATGCCGAGCAGCAGACCGCCGAGCAGCGCACCGCGCAGGTTGCCGATGCCGCCGAGCACCGCGGCCGCGAAGGCCTTCAGGCCGAGCAGGAAGCCGACGTTGAACTTGGTGTAGCCGAAGTTACTCACGTCCCACAGCAGCGCCGCGACACCGGCCATCAGGCCGCCGAGCACGAAGACCAGCAGGATGACCCGGTTCTTGTTGACGCCCATCAGCGCGGCGGTGTCCGCGTCCTGGGCGACCGCCCGGATACCGCGACCCAGCCGGCTGCGGTTCACGAACTGGTCCAGGCCGACCATCATCACCAGCGTCACACCGAGGATGATCAGCTGGATGTTGGTGACCTCCGCGCCGAAGATGGTGAAGAGCGTCTTCTGGGGCACCAGCGTCGGCATGCCGAACGGGGCGCGGTTGGTGCCGATACCGAACGACTCGGCGAGCACGAAGGACGCGCCGATCGCGGTGATCAGGAAGGCCAGGGGCGGTGCATTGCGCTTGCGCAGCGGCCGGTACGCCACCAGCTCCACCGTGACGGCCGTGGCCGCCGAGGCGAGGGCCGCCATGACGAGCCCCGCCACCAGGGCGATCAGCAGCGGGCCGATGGCCGGTGCCGGGCTGTTCTGGTTGTAGCCGAGGGCCTCCCAGGTCCACAGGGCGGTGAAGGTACCGACCATGAAGACCTCGGAGTGGGCGAAGTTGATCAGGCGCAGCACACCGTAGACGAGCGTGTAGCCGAGGGCGATGAGCGCATAGATCGCGCCCTGCTCCAAACCGGTTATCGTCAGCGCCGGGAAGTTTCCGATGAGCTCATCAAAGTTCAAGTGGGGCTCCAACTGTGCGGCCAAACGGAGCGGCCGGGAGCAGAACTCCCGGCCGCACCGTGGGTATCCCGTAACGGGACCGGTTACCCGGTCAGGCCTTGGGGATCTCGACGTCCGGGACGACCTTGCCGGCGTTGACCTTGAACGCCCAGACCACGACCTGGGCCGGGTCCAGCTCACCGGTGTCGGTGAACTTGTAGGTCACGCCGGTCGCGGTGCCCGCCTTGTTGTACGACTTGATGAAGGACAGCAGGTCGGCACGGGTGGCCTTACCCTCCTTGATGCCCTCCAGCATGACCTTGGTGACGTCGTACGACACGTCGGCGTAGGTGCCCGGCTCGGCGTTGTCGAACGCGGCCTTGTAGTCGGTGAGGAAGCTGCCCTTGGCCGCCGTGGCCGGAGCGCACGGGCAGGTCAGGACGGTGCCCTCGGCAACGGCGTCGCCGGCGACCTTGATGAAGTTGGCGTCGTTGACACCGTCACCGGCCACCATGGTGCCGGTCCAGCCGGCGCCCTTGAGCTGCTTGAGCAGCAGGCCCGCCTCGGTGTAGTAGCCACCGAAGAACAGCACCGTCGCGCCACTCGACTTGATCTTGCTGACCACGGCGGAGAAGTTGGTCTGCTTGACCTGGATCTTGTCCTCGCCGGCCACCGAGCCGAGGACCTTCTTGACCTCGTCCACCAGGCCCGCGCCGTACGCCGACTGGTCGTCGACGACGTAGACCTTCTCGGCCTTCATGACGTCCTTGATGTACCGACCGGCGGCCGGGCCCTGCGAGGTGTCGTTACCGACGCCCCGGTGGAAGATCTTCCAGCCCTTGGTGCTCAGGCTCGGCCGGGTGGCCGACGGGGTGATGATCGGCAGACCCGCCTCGTCGAAGATCGGGTCGGCCACCTCGGACTCGCCGGAGAACGCCGGGCCGACGACGCCGACGACCTTCTGGTCACCGACGGCCTGCTGGGCGAGGGCCGGGGCCTTGGCCGGGTCACCCTGCGAGTCGTACTCCTCCAGGTTGACCTTGCAGTCGGCGTTCTCCTTGTTGTACTGGTCGATCGCCAGCTTCGTGCCGTTGCGCATGTGGATACCGAGACCGGCGGCGTCACCGGTCAGCGGGCCGAAGAAGCCGATCTTGAGGTCGCACGCGGCGTTGCTGCCGCCACCCTCGCTACCACTGTCAGCCTTGCAAGCGGCCGCGCCGCCGAACACCAGCGCGCTGATGGCGACGCCACTCAGCACCCGTGCGAGCTTCTGCCTCACGGCTCGTACCCCTCCTCCATCCCAATGGTCCGAACCACCCGGCGCCGATTGGCCCTTGCGCGGGCGGCCGAACCAGACCGTCGTCGCCGGTCTGGGGCCGGACGTTATCCCACCGTTGAGCTGTGACGTAAGCCCCAGGGGAGTGGGTTGACCGAACCGTTACACGCCGTGCCTGATCGGAAACGATCGCTGTAAGAACCTTCAGTTGCGAAGGCTTTTCACCTTCGTTTCGTCGGTAACGAGCGAAAGTCGTTAGACCAGCTACCGATCGACCGTCGGTACCCGCCCCCACCAGGCACGGGACCCTTTTCCGTCATCCTCCACCAACAGCAATCGATCTCCATCGGAAGCCACCGCCACCGCCGTGTCACCGGTGTCCGGAACCGCCCTCGGCAACGCCATCGCCCGCCACGAATCTCCCAGATCGGGCGAGAGCCACAGGCCGTGCCCGCCCGCCCCGCGCGTCGCCGCCACCAGGCCCCCACCGGCCACCGCCAGACCCCCCACCGACCGCACCCCGGCACCGGCGGCGCCGAACGCCCCCGCCCACCGCCACCCGTCCGCCGTCGACCGCCACGCGCCGAAACCCGCCGCACCCGCCGGGCCCACCGCCACCGGCCCGCCCCGGGTCGCCACCACCCGCTCGGCCGCGCCCGATCCGGCCGGACCGCCCGGCAGCTCCGCCCGCCGCCACGCGCGGCCGTCGGCCGACGTCCACGCCACCGGGCGCGACCCCGCCGCCGCCAGCACCGACCCCACCACGAGCCACCCCGACGGTACGGCCACCGCGTCCTCCGCGGCCGTCCGCCCGCGACCGTCGCCCGCGAGCTCCGGCGCACCCTCCACCAGACTGAACGCCGACGAGTCCGGCGAGATCCACACCGCCGCCCCGGCCACCCGCGAACCCACCACCAGCCAGCCCCGCGGACCCGCCACCATCCGGCCGACCCGCACCGCCCGCGGCCCACCGAACTGCTCGAACGGCGCCGGCACCTCGCGCAACACCCCGTCCGGGCCCTGCGTCCAGGTGCCGACCCGGGGATTGCCGTGCACTCCCCCGCTCTTCGACCCGACCGCCGCCACCCGCGACCCGCGGCACGCCACCGACGACAGCACGTGCTGCTCGCCGGAGAGGCTCGACGGCACCAGCGTCAGCGGCGTGAAGGCCACACCGTCCGCACTCGTCCACGCCGCCGGCCGGGTGCCACCCGCCGTGTCGGCGACGCCACCCGCCACGTACCACCGGCCCCCGCAGGACGCCGCGTCCCGCAGCAGCAGCCGCCCCTGACGGCCCGGCGGGAGTGGAAGGGCCAGCGAGGCCCAGGCGGGGCTCAGCGTGGGCTCCGGCCCGTCGAACGACGTGGCCCGCTCGCAACCGGCGAGCAGCACGACGGCCGCGAGCACCGCCACCAGCCGCCGCGCCGACACGGATCCGATGCTATCGATCCGGGCCCCGACCGGGACCGGCCGGACGGGTGGGTCCTCAGGTGGCCGGGCGGGCCACCTCGCCGCCGGCGGTCTCCGCGAGGATCCGCTCGGCGACCTCCTTCATGGTCATCCGGTGGTCCATCGCGGTGCGCTGGATCCACTTGAACGCCTGCGGCTCGGTCATCCCGTACGTCGTCATCAGCGCGCCCTTCGCGCGCTCGACCGTCTTGCGGATCTCCAGGCGGTCGGTCAGGCCGGCGACCTCCGCCTCGAGGGCGGCGATCTCCGAGTACCGCGACAGGGCGATCTCCACCGCCGGGACCAGGTCGCTCTTCTGGAAGGGCTTCACCAGGTACGCCATCGCGCCGGCGGCCCGCGCCCGCTCCACCAGGTCCCGCTGGCTGAACGCGGTCAGGATGATCACCGGGGCGATCCGGGCGCCGGCGATCCGCTCGGCGGCGGCCAGCCCGTCCATGATCGGCATCTTGATGTCGAGGATGACCAGGTCGGGCTTCAGCTCCTCGGCCAGCCGGACGGCGGTCTCACCGTCGCCGGCCTCGCCGACGACCTCGTAGCCCTCCTCGGCGAGCATCTCGGCGAGGTCCAGCCGGATGAGCGCCTCGTCCTCGGCGATCAGTACGCGCCTGCGCTCGGCGTCCGTCTGCGTCTCGGCCACGAGCCACTCCCACCAGTCTGAACCCGACACCCGACCGACCGGGCGCCACGCCCCATAGCGTAGTGGGTACCCTATGAGGCGCCACCAAGGCGTTCCGCGAGGAAGTCCCCGTATTCCAACCGGTAGAGAAACGGAGCTCAAACCTCCGACAGTGTGGGTTCGAATCCCACCGGGGACACCACATTGTCGCACGCTTGTTCGAAGATGCCCGTGTGCATCCACCCCACGTACGCGCCGGCGCGCGAACGCTGTACCTGGGCGGCGCGACCGTCGCGGAGGTCGCACGGAGCGTAAGCCTGCCCTATTCGACCGTGCGCTACTGGTGTAAGGATCGACCAGAGCCGAAGCAACTGGGCACCGCCGCCCGCTGCTTCCGCTGCCGCCCGGACGTCGACGATCCGACAGATCCCACGAGCTACACGTACCTGCTGGGCCTCTACCTCGGCGACGGCCACCTGGTGACGTCGGCCCGGGTACCGGTGCTTCGCGTCTCCTGCAGCAACAGTTGGCCGGGCCTCATCGACGCCTGCGACGCGGCGATGCGGGCGGTCCTGGCGAACAAGGTCCAGCGGGTCGCGCACCAAGGCTGCGTCAGCGTCCAGAGCTACGGCAGGCACTGGCCGTGCCTCTTCCCGCAGCACGGGCCGGGCGAGAAGCACCGACGCGCGATCGTCCTCACAGACTGGCAGCGCGAGATCGTGAGAGCCTGTCCGGGCGATTTTCTCCGGGGCCTCCTCCACTCCGACGGCGCGCGGTTTGCCAATCGGGTGAAGGTGCGCGGCAAGGAGTACGTCTATCCGCGCTACATGTTCACGAACGAATCCACCGACATCATGGGGCTCTGCCAGTGGGCCCTCGACCTGCTCGGCATCGCCTGGCGGATGAACCGCCGAAACTCGCTCTCAGTCGCCCGCCGGGAGGCGGTTGCCGCCCTCGACGTGCACGTCGGCCCGAAGTACTGACGGGAAGTCAGCCGATCGTGGCGAGCGCCGCTGCCAGGTCCTCGCGCAGGTCCTCCGGGTCCTCCAGGCCGACCGAGAGCCGCAGCAGCCCGTCGACCGGCTTGGCCTCTCCCTGCACCGGCCGGTGGGTGAGCGACGCCGGGTGCTGGATCAGCGTGTCGACGCCACCGAGCGACACCGCGTGGGTGATGAGCCGGCAGGCACCGGCGACGGCGGCCGCGGCAGGCGCGTCACCGCGTACCTCGAAGGCGAGGAGGCTGCCCGGGCCGGCCATCTGGCGGCCGACGAGCCCGGCGGGGTCGTGCAGCGAGGGGTGGTGGACGCGCGTGACGGCGGGGTGGTCGGCGAGCCAGGCGGCGAGTTTCTCGGCGCCGGCCTGCTGGGCGCGGACGCGCAGCGGGAGGGTCTGGAGGCCGCGGTGGGCGAGGTACGCGCCGAGGGGGTGCAGGATCGCCCCGGTGAGCGCCCGGACCTGCCGGAGCCGGGCGGCCCAGTCGGTGTCGCAGGCGACGACGCCGGCGAGGACGTCGCCGTGGCCGCCGATGCTCTTGGTGGCGCTGTGCAGGACGAGGGTGGCGCCGTGCCGGGCGGGCTGTTGGAGCACGGGCGTGGCGACGGTGTTGTCGACGAGCAGCGGCGCGGGCCCGGCGGCGCGGGCGAGGGCGGCGATGTCGACGAGGTCGAGGGTGGGGTTGGCGGGGGTCTCGACGAGGACGAGCGCGGTGTCGGGGCGGACGGCGCCGGCGACCTCGTCGGGGCGGGCCCAGGTGACGTCGGTGCCGAGCAGGCCGGTGGCGAGGACGTGGTCGGTGCCGCCGTAGAGGGGGCGGACGGCGACGAGGTGCCGTTTCCCGTCGCGGGTGGCGGCCAGCAGGGTGGCGGTGAGGGCGGCCATGCCACTGGCGAAGGCGACGGCGTCGGTGGTGGCTTCGAGTTCGGCGAGGGCGGTTTCGAAGCGGGCGACGGTGGGGTTCCACAGCCGCTGGTAGACGGCGGTGCCGCCGGGTGGGAGGGTCCCGCCGGTGGCGAGGGTTTCGTACGCGTCGCCGCCGGTGTCGACGGAGGGCAGCGGGTTGGTGGTGGAGAGGTCGATGGGCGCGGCGTGGACGCCGAGGGCGGCGAGGTCGTCGCGGCCGGCGTGCACGGCTCGGGTGTCCACGGTCGTCATGCCGGGAAGGATCGAACATGTGCGGCATGAAGGGCAATAGGCGCGAACATGATTCGGAAAAGCGGCTAGCCAGGGCCGTGCGATTCGGGAGAGGATGGCGGCATGCCCCTTGCACCGAACGATGTGCGGCCGTACGCGAGCCTGGACGACACCGACCGCGCGATCCTGGCGGAGTTGGCCGCGGACGGCCGCCTGCCGAACAACGCCCTCGCCGAGCGGGTGGGGGTGGCTCCGTCGACCTGTCTGGCGCGTACCCGGGCGTTGCGGGAGTGCGGGGCGATCCGGGGGTTCCACGCGGAGGTGGACCCGGCGGCGGTGGGCCTGCCGTTGCAGGCGCTGGTGTCGGTGCGGCTGTCGGCGCACGACCGGGCGGTGGTGGACGCGTTCCGGGCGCGGTCGGTGCGGCTGCCGGGGGTGGTGTCGGTGTTCCACGTGGCGGGCGCGGAGGACTACGTGCTGCACCTGCGGGCGGCGTCGGCGGACGCGTTGCGGGACTTCGTGCTGGACCATCTGGCGGTGGATCCGGCGGTGCAGCACACCCAGACGAGTCTGATCTTCGAGCAGGCGCGCGGCGTGGGTTAGGCCACCGCCCGAAACAAACGGGACGCGGCGCGGGTTGGCGAGGGTTGTGATCGACGTACCGTTGGCTGTTCTTGATCTTGCTCCGGTGGCGCGTGGCGCGAGTGCCGGGGAGGCGCTGCGGCACACCACCGAGCTGGCCCGCCGCACGGAGGAGCTCGGGTACCACCGGTTCTGGGTGGCCGAGCACCACAACATGCCGGCGATCGCGTCGTCGGCGCCGGCGGTGCTGCTGGCGCACCTGGCGGCGCACACGAGCACGATCCGGCTGGGCTCGGGCGGGGTGATGCTGCCCAACCACGCGCCGCTGGTGGTGGCCGAGCAGTTCGGCACCCTGGAGGCGCTGCACCCGGGCCGGATCGACCTGGGTGTCGGGCGCGCGCCGGGCACCGACCAGGTGACGGCGCTGGCGCTGCGCCGGACGATGGAGGGACTGTCGGCGGAGGGGTTCCCCCGGGAACTGGCGGACCTGATGAACTACTTCACCGGTGCGGATCCGGGGCCGATCACGGCCACGCCGGGCCTGGGGCAGCGGCCGGCGGTCTGGCTGCTGGGCTCCAGCGGGTTCAGCGCCCGGTTGGCCGGGCTGCTGGGTCTGCCGTTCTCGTTCGCGCACCACTTCAGCGCGCAGAACACGCTGCCGGCGCTGGCGCTGTACCGGCAGAGCTTCCGGCCGTCGCGGTGGCTGGAACGGCCGTACGCGATGGTGGCGGTGAACGCGGTGTGCGCGGAGACCGACGAGCGGGCGGAGTGGCTGGCCGGGCCGGCCGGGCTGTCGTTCCTGAAGCTGCGTTCGGGCCGTCCGGAGCCCCTCGCCACGCCGGAGGAGGCGGCGGCGTACCCGTACACGGAGCTGGAGCGGGAGTTCGTCGCGCAGCGCCGGGAGGGGCAGGCGACGGGTTCGCCGGAGACGGTCCGCCGCCAGCTCGGTGACCTGCTGGAGCGGACGGGCGCGGACGAGCTGATGCTCACCACGCTGGTCTACGACGTGGCCGACCGGGTGCGGTCGTTCGAGCTGATTGCCGAGCGGGTCGCCGGTGGACTGCGCCGGAACTCCTGAAACACGATCTTCACGCCGACGTCACTCCCGGGACGCGCAGCGCGCATAGCTTGGGTTCCGGTGGTGGTACGGCACTCCCGGTCGGGACGGGTCGGGGGTGCCACGGTGTGGCGCACCGGGTCGGAGTCAGCGGTTCCGCGGCTCCGGCCCGGTGCCTCATTCTTTCCGGTCAGCGCAGGTGGATGTCCGGGATGGGTGGTGGGGTCATGCCGGCCCCGAGGAAGAAGCTCGTCTGCGACTCCGCGCAGCAGGGGTGCCAGAGCAAGCGCCTTCTCGACACGATCGGCCGCCGTCCTTGCCTCCGCCCCGCCATTCTTGATCCACTCGCGGGATGGCTGCGCACATGACCCCCGAGGAGTTCCGCCGCGCCGGGCACGCCGTGGTGGACTGGATCGCCGACTACTGGGCCACGCTGCCCGAACGCCCGATCACCTCGGCGGCCCCACCCGGCACGGTGGTCGCCGCCCTCCCGGACGGGCCGCCCGAGCGCGGTGAACCGGTCGAGGCGGTCCTCGCGGACCTCGACACGCTGGTCACGCCGCACCTCACGCACTGGCAGCACCCGGGCTTCTTCGGCTACTTCCCGGCCAACACGTCCGGCCCGAGCGTGCTCGGCGACCTGGTCAGCGCGGGGCTGGGCGTACAGGGGATGCTCTGGGCGACCGGGCCGGCCTGCACCGAACTGGAGACCGCGATGCTGGACTGGCTCGCCGACCTGCTCGACCTGCCGAAGCGGTTCCGGTCCGCCGGCGCCGGCGGCGGCGTCATCCAGGACTCGGCCTCCTCGGCGACCCTGGTGGCGACCCTGGTCGCGGTGCACCGGGCCAGCGGCGGCCGGTGGCGGGAGGGCGGCGTCGACCGCCGCTACCGCGCGTACACGTCCACCCATGGCCACTCGTCGATCGAGAAGGCCGCGCGGATCGCCGGGCTGGGCACCGACGGCGTCCGGGCGGTCGAGGTGGACCCGGAGACGCTCGCCATGTCACCGGCCGCGCTGCGGGCCGCCGTCGAGGCGGACCGGGCCGACGGGGTGGTGCCGGCCCTCGTGGTCGCCACCGTGGGGACCACCTCCACCACCGCCGTGGACCCGCTGCCGGAGATCGGCGCGATCTGCGCCGAGTACGGTATCTTCCTGCACGTGGACGCCGCCTACGCGGGCGCCGCGGCGGTCTGCCCCGAGCTGCGGTTCGGGCACGCCGGCCTGGAGTACGCCGACTCGTACTGCTTCGACCCCCACAAGTGGCTGCTCACCGGGTTCGACTGCGACGCGTTCTGGGTGGCCGACCGGGGCGAGCTGACCGAGGCGTTGACGGTGCTGCCGGAGTACCTGCGCAACGCGGCCAGCGAGTCCGGCGCGGTGATCGACTACCGGGACTGGCAGGTGCCGCTGGGTCGCCGGTTCCGGGCGTTGAAGCTGTGGTTCGTCCTGCGCTGGTACGGGGTGGAGGGCCTGCGCGCGCACATCCGGTCGGGAGTGGCGCTCGCCACCCGGTTCGCCGACCGGGTACGCGCCGACGAACGGTTCGAACTGGCCGCGCCGCACCCGTACTCGCTGGTCTGCTTCCGGCTGCGGGCCGACGACGCGGTCAACGCCGAACTGCTCGCCCGGGTGAACGCGACCGGCCGGGTGCACTTGACGCACACCAGCGTGGCCGGCCGGTACGCACTCCGACTGGCGGTCGGCTCACCCCAGACCACCACGTCTCACGTCGACGAGGCCTGGACCCTCCTGACGGAAACGGCCACCACCCTCCTCCCCCACTGACGCCCGACCCGACCCGACTCCGTTGATCATGAAGTTGACGGGTGATTCGAAGATCGAACCACCCGCCAACTTCATGATCGACAAACGAGGGGGGTCAGGGGGTGGGGGCGGTGGTGACCGGTTCGGGGGTGGGGTGGGCGGGGGTGGTGGGGGGCGTGTGGGCGGCGTTCGCCAGCGCCCGGGCGCGGCGGGTGCGCAGCAGGGCCCGGACGGCGAGCCCGAGCGCGGCGACCCAGCCCGCGACCAGCAGCGCGTACACGGCCGGCCGGACCCCGCCACCGAGGTCGGCGGCGCGCATCAGGGTGCGGGCGTTGGTCAGCACGATCACCCCGCCGATCGCCGCGCCGAGCAGCTGGGCGGGCACGATGCGGACCAGCCAGGCGGCCAGCGGCGCGGCGATCAGCCCGCCGACCAGCAGGGCGGCCACCATCGGCAGGAGGAAGCCCTCGGAGCCGAGGCCGATGAGGAACCCGACGCTGGCCGCGCCGGCCACCAGGAACTCGGCGGTGTCCACCGAGCCGATCACCTTGCGGGGCTCCATCCGGCCGCTGACCAGCAGCGCGGGCGTCGCGACCGGCCCCCAACCCCCGCCGCCGGTGGCGTCGACGAACCCGGCGACCAGGCCGAGCGGGCCGAGGAAGCGCCCGCGCAGCCGGCCGGCGCGCCGCTCGGTGCGCAGCGGCCGGGAGAAGCGCACCAGCAGGTACGCGCCGAGCGTGAACAGGATGGCCGCCATCCACGGGGCGGCGGCCTCGGTGGAGATGGCGCTGAGGAAGGTGGCCCCGGCGAACGCCCCGAGCGCGCCGGGCACGGCGATGCGGCCGACCACCCGCCAGTCGACGTTGCCGAACCGCCAGTGCGCCACGCCCGCGGCGAGCGTCGTGCCCACCTCGGCGAGGTGCACCGACGCCGAGGCGGCGGCCGGCGCGACGCCGGCGAGCAGCAGCAGCGTCGTCGAGGTGAGCCCGTACGCCATGCCGAGCGCGCCGTCGACGAGTTGGGCGGCGAGCCCGACGAGCGCGAGGACGAGCAGCTTGCGCACGACACCTCCCGAGTTTCTGGGTATCTCCTATCGACTTGGTCGACAATGCGGGACGGGGGGTGCCAGGGTCAAGCCCCTGTTCGGTCAGTGGGACGACCCACGCCCGGTCGCCGGGTTCGGCGGGTGGACGGCCGGTCAGGTCCAGGCGGCCGGGTCGGCGGCGAGTTCGGTGACCCGCGGCGGGAGCGTGCCACCGGCCACGTCGGCGACGGTCACCAGCTCGAGGATCTGCCGCTCACTGGCCCGCAGGGCGATCCACACGTCCTGCAGGGCGCGCGCCGCCCCGTGGTAGCCGAGGTCCTCCGGTCGCTGCCCCCGCACGTGCGCCAGCGGCCCGTCGATCACCCGGATCACCGCGGCGAGGGAGATCTCGGCGGCCGGCCGGGCCAGCCAGTAGCCGCCCTCCGGGCCCCGCTGGGCGTGCACGATGCCGCCCCGGCGCAGTTGCAGCAGGATGCTCTCCAGGAACTTCGGCGGGATGTCCTGGGCGCGCGCGATCTGCTCGGCCGTCACCGGCCGCCCCCGCCCGGCGGTGGCGCCGCCGGTCACCGAGGCGAGCTCGGCGACCGCGCGGAGGGCGTAGTCGACCCGGGCGGAGAGACGCATGCCGGACAGGCTATCCGGCCGGTCACCCCGCC
Source organism: Micromonospora sp. NPDC047707 (assembly GCF_040704235.1). Classification (NCBI taxonomy): domain Bacteria; kingdom Bacillati; phylum Actinomycetota; class Actinomycetes; order Micromonosporales; family Micromonosporaceae; genus Micromonospora; species Micromonospora sp. NPDC047707. The sequence continues at coordinate 39,936 of NZ_JBEYSU010000024.1, read as the reverse complement.
CGGCCGATCGCCCCTCGGCCGGGCGGCCGGGCAGCGGCCGATCCGGGCCCAGGTCAGGCGCCGACGCGGCGCAGCAGGCCCTCCTGGACGGCGCTGGCGATCTGCCGCCCGTCCCGGGTGAACATCCGGCCGGCCGCCAGACCCCGCGCGCCGGACGCCGACGGGCTCCAGCAGTCGTAGAGGAACCACTCGTCGGCCCGGAACGGCCGGTGGAACCACAACGCGTGGTCCAGGCTCGCGCCCACCAGGCCGCCGGGACCCCAGACCTCGCCGTGCACCGACAGCACCGAGTCCAGCAGGGTCAGATCGGAGGCGTACGTCAGCGCGCACGCGTGCAGCAGCGGGTCGTCGGGCAGCTTGCCGTCGATCCGCATCCACACCCGCTGGTGCGGCTCCGCCGGACGGTCACCGGGGCGGACCCAGCCCGGCTCGCCGACGTAGCGAACGTCGATCGGGCGCGGGATCTGCGCCCAGATGCCGAGCCGCTCCGGGTAGCGGGCGAGCCGGTCGCTCATGGTCGGCACCTCGTCCGGCCCGGGCACGTCCGGCGGGGCCGGCGCCTGGTGGTCCAGCCCCTCCTCCACCCGCTGGAAGGACGCGGACATGAAGAAGATCGGCTTGTCGTGCTGGAGCGCGACCGAGCGGCGGACCGAGAACGAGCGGCCGTCGCGGATGTTCTCCACCTGGTACTCGATCGGCTCGACCGGGTCGCCGGGTCGCACGAAGTAACCGTGCAGGGAGTGCACGAACCGCTCCGGGTCGACGGTGCGGCCGGCGGCGACGAGGGCCTGACCGGCGACCTGCCCCCCGTACACCCGTTGCGGGCCGACCGGCGGGCTCATCCCCCGGAAGGCCATCTCGCCGGTCGGCGTGAGGTCCAGGACCTCCAGCAACTGGTCGACGGCGGCCTGGCCGACCGCGACGTCCGCGGCGCTCACCGCAACGCCCGCGCGGACGCGGCGTCGACCAGCGACCCGAGCTGGTGTACGCGCAGCGTGTTGGTCGAGCCGGGGGTGCCGGGCGGGCTGCCCGCGACGATCACCACGTACTCGCCGGGATTGGCCCGGCCCAGACCGAGCAGCGCCTCGTCGACCTGCCGGAACATGTCGTCGGTGTGCTCAACGAAGGGCATCAGGAAGGTCTCCACGCCCCAGGAGAGGGCGAGCTGGTTGCGCACCTCGAGAACCGGGGTGAACGCGAGCAGCGGCAGGTCGCAGTGCAGCCGGGACAGCCGGCGGACGGTGTCGCCGGTCTGCGAGAACGCCACCATCGCCTTGGCGCCGATGGCCCGGGCGATCGACGAGGCGGCGACGGTGAGCGCGCCGCCGTGCGTACGCGGGTCGTGCTGGAGCCGGGGCACGCCGATCGAGCCGGACTCCGTCGTGGTGACGATCTTGGCCATGGTGCTGACGGTGAGCACCGGGTACTTGCCGACGCTGGTCTCGCCGGAGAGCATCACCGCGTCCGCGCCGTCGAGCACCGCGTTGGCCACGTCGGACGCCTCGGCGCGGGTCGGCCGCGAGTTCTCGATCATCGAGTCGAGCATCTGGGTGGCCACGATGACCGGCTTGGCGTTCTCCCGGCAGAGCTGCACCGCGCGCTTCTGCACCAGGGGAACCTGGTCCAGCGGCAGCTCCACGCCGAGGTCGCCGCGGGCCACCATCACGCCGTCGAAGGCCAGCACGATCGCCTCGAGGTGGTCCACCGCCTCCGGCTTCTCCACCTTGGCGAGGACCGGGCGGTGGACGCCCTCCTCGGCCATGATCGCGTGGACGAGCTTGATGTCGTCGGCGGAGCGGACGAAGGAGAGCGCGATCAGGTCGACGCCGAGCCCGAGCGCGAACCGCAGGTCCTCGGAGTCCTTGTCGGACAGGGCGGGGACGCTGACCGCCACGTTCGGCAGCGACACGCCCTTGTTGTTGGAGACCGGGCCACCCTCGGTCACCAGGCAGCGGATGTCGTTGCCGGTGACGTCGGTGACCTCGACGGCGACCCGGCCGTCGTCGATCAGGAGCCGGTCGCCCGGCTTCACCTCCTGCGGCAGCTTCTTGTAGGTGCAGGAGACCCGGTCCTTGGTGCCGAGGACGTCGTCGCTGGTGATCACCACGGAGTCGCCGGTGCGCCACTCGTGCGGGCCCTCGGCGAAGCGGCCCAGCCGGATCTTGGGGCCCTGCAGGTCGGCCAGCACGGCGACGGGGCGGCCGGCCGCGTCGGCCGCCTCCCGTACGAGCCGGTAGACGGCCTCGTGGTCGGCGTGGCTGCCGTGACTGAAGTTGAGCCTCGCCACGTTCATGCCGGCCTCGACGAGCCCGCGGATGCGCTCGGGCGAGGAGGTGGCGGGACCAAGTGTGCAGACGATCTTCGCGCGGCGTGTCACGCCCATCAGGCTAGTCTCTCCTCCGGGCCGGACTGCGGGCCGACCCCTGTCGCACTGCGAACCAGGTTTGTCCGACGATGCGCGGGTGCGCGGCCGGGGGTGGGACACCCGCCGGGGACGTCGTGACGGCGGGCATCGGCGACCGCGCGCCCGGAATCGTACCGTCCGGTGTCAGCCCGGCCGCCGGGCGTGGGTGAACGGCGCCGGGCCGGTCGACGAACGCCCATGGAGCCGGCCCTAGCTCTGGGTCTTGGCCAGCGGGAACTCCAGCGAGCCGGCCGGGCAGTAGAAGCTCATGACGTCGACACGGTAGAGGCCGGCCTGCACGGCGGGGTCGGCCTCCATCACGCTGCGGACGTCGTCCACGGAGCCGGTGCGGGCCAGGCCGAACCCGAGCGGCGGGTCCGGCTCGCGGGCGGGTCCGTCCACGGCCCCGGCGACCAGGACGATGCCGCGCCGTTGCATGGCCTGCAGGTGCGCGTTGTGCTCGGCCTGGAGCCGCTGCACGGTCTCCGCCGGCAGCGCCCGCCCGGACGCGCCGGGATAGAGCACGATGCACTCGTACGTGTCGAGCGCGAAGTCGACCTCCGGCGTCCCCGTCATGGCGTTCTCCTCCCGCCCGTCACGCCGGAGGCGGGTCGACGCCGACCGGCACGGGCACAGCGTCCCACGAGCCGGAGGCCGGTACGGCCAACTTCGCGCAGCGCGGTGCGGTGCGGCGACACCGCCGGCCCGGCCCCGTCGATGCGCTCGCGGTGCGGCGGCCCGGAAGCCGTCCGCGCACGCGCCGGCGGGGCGGTCGGTGCACCGACCGCCCCGCCGGACACGTACGGGTCGCACCTACAGCGCGAAACAGTTGGGGCGGATCGCCCGGTCGCGCAGCGCCTGCCGGATCACCGTGTACGTGGTGCCGTCCAGCGCGAGCCCGAGGTGCCCGACCAGCCGCAGCGGGCACCACGCCTGGATCAGCGCGTTGGTGGCGCCGTCGGCCAGCGTGGCGTTGCCCACCGGGCGGACCAGTTCGTCCTGCCAGGTACGCACGGTGGTGTAGCGGACCGCACCGGGGGTGTCGTCGCCGGCGTTGAGGTCCTCGATGAAGTCGGAGCCGGTCATCATCTGCTGGCAGGAGACGACGCCGGCGCAGCTACCGAGTCCGATGAAGTTGAGGATGTTGGCCACGTACGTCCCCTGCTCCGGGGTGCCGAGGCTGACGTACCGGCCGACGGCGCCGGTGCCGTTCAGCCGCTTCAGGTAGTAGCGGGCCACCAGGCCGCCCTGCGAGTGCGCCACGACATCTACCTTGGCCGCACCGGTGACGGCGCGGACCTGGGCGACGTACCCGGCGAAGGCGCGGGCGGAGGTGGGGATGTCGCCGAAGCCGAGCCCCGGCAGTTCGTAGATGAACGGACGGAAGCCGTCGCCGCGCAGCCGGGCGGCGAGCGGCTCGTAGACGGCGGCGAAGCCGCTGAGGCCACCGACGACGATCACCGGGTTGGCGTTGGCGTCGGCGCGTTCGGCGGCCTCCTCGGCGGCCGGGACGGCGGTGGGTCCGGACGCCGCCGCAGCGGTCGGGACGGGCTCCGCCGCAGCGTTCGGGGCGGGCTCCGCGGCGGCGGTCGCGGCCGGGAGTGCGAGCGTCGCGGCGAGTGCTGCCGCGAGCACGGTGGCGGTCTTTCGGAGCAGCATGGCTGCACCTCCGGGTGGTGGTGGGTGCGGTGTCCGATCGACCGGTGCGAACGATGATGGGGCCATTGATTCAGGCTCGTCAATGCTAAGTTACGCTTCGGTAACCCGTTGTTCCATCAGAGGCGCATTCCGGCATTCCGGATGCCATATGTCCACATTGGAGTAGTTGCGGCGCGGAAGCTGTTACGCGGCAACGGTGTCGGCGCGATCCCCCACCCGGTGGCGTCCCGGTGGCATGCTGTGGCCGTGACCCCACCACCCGACGAACGGCTGCGGGTGATGCCGTGGTGGCTGGTGCTGGTCGGGCTGCTGCTCGCCGTCGCCCTCGGCTGGTGGGTGCTGGACTGGCTGCTCGGCGAGGCCGACCGGGCCACCCAGCCGGACACCCGGGCCACCCTGCGCGTCGACGCCATCCGCACCGGGCTGACCGTGGTCGCCGGCACCGGCGGTGGCCTCGCGCTGCTGCTCGCCGCCCGCCGGCAGTGGATCAGCGAACGCGCGCAGCGCCACCAGGAGGCCGTCGCCGCCCAGGACCAGACGCACCGCGAACGCGTCCAGGCGCACGCCGAGGCCGTCGCCGACGCGGCGCAGCGCCACCAGGAGCGGCAGGCCCGGGCGGCCGACCACGACGCCGCCGAGCGCCGGCTGACCGAGCTGTACACCCGCGCCGTCGAGTTGCTCGGCAGCGACAACGCGGCCGTCCGCCTGGGCGGCCTGCACGCGCTGGAGCGGCTCGGTCAGGACAACCCGGGGCAGCGGCCGACCATCGTGGCGGTGCTCTGCGCGTACCTCCGGATGCCGCCGGCGGACGACCCGCGCGAGACGGAGGTACGCCGGACGGCCCAGCGGGTGCTCACCCGGCACCTGCGCGCGGACGGCGACCACTTCTGGCCCGGCGTCAGCCTGGACCTGACCGGTGCCCGACTGGCGGGGTTCGACGCCGCCGGGTGCACCCTGGTCGACGCCGACCTCACCGGGGCGGTCTGCACGGGCGTCACCCGCCTCACCGGCGCGACCGTGCGGGGGCGGCTGTCGTTGGGGGCGACGTTCGAGGAGTTGCGGCTCGACGAGGTCACCGGCGACGCGGAGATCGTGCTCGACGGCGCCCGGAGTCTCCGCACCAGCGTCGACCGGGCCGACCTCGGGGGCACGCTGTCCTGCCGGGGCGCCACCTTCGGCCGGGCGACGTTCCGGGGCACGACGTTCCGCGAGACGGCCACCTTCGACACCGCCCGGTTCACCGACAGCGCCACGTTCCGCGAGGCGGACTTCCGCGCCGGCCTGTCGATGGAGCACGCCGTGTTCGACGGGTACGCCGGTTTCCGCCAGGCCCGCTTCGCCGACCTGGCGTTGTTCCGGTTCACCGAGTTCGGTGGCGACGCGTTCTTCGAGCAGGCCCGCTTCGAGAACAAGGGCAGCTTCGGCCGCGCCCGCTTCCACGGCCGGGCGCGGTTCGGCGGTGCGACGTTCGCCCGCCGCCCCGGCGTCGACCAGGCCCGCGCCAGTACGGCACACTCCCACGCCTGGCCGGACGGCTGGCGGGCGAGCCCGGTCGACGACGACTGGCTGCTGCTGACCGAGACCTGAATCGTCACCGCGCCGACGCAGCCGCACAGATCTTGGAACGAAGTGGCCCCTCCAGGGGCCGAAATCTTCCATGATCTGGCCGCGCCCGAGCCGGTTAGGCTACGGGGATGAGCGAGGTGATTGAGGACAGTCCGGTCGGGTGGGTCGCCAGCCACGTCCGGCGGTACGTCGCCAGCGACGGCGCCGACGGTGGCACGTTCCACGGCTATCCCGCCCTGCTGCTCACCACGCGGGGCCGCCGCTCCGGCGCGCTGCGCCGCACCGCCCTGATCTACGGCCGCGACGGCGACCGCTACCTGCTGGTCGCCTCGAACGGCGGGGCGGCCCACCACCCGTACTGGTACCTGAACCTGCGGGACGACCCGGAGGTCCAGGTGCAGGTCGGCGCGGAGCGCTTCGCCGCCCGGGCGCGGACCGCCACCGCCGAGGAGCGACCCCGGCTGTGGGAGCTGATGACGGCGGTGTTCCCGACCTACGCCCGCTACCAGAAGGAGACCGACCGGGAGATCCCGGTGGTCGTCGTCGAGCGCGCCTGACCTGGGTGCTGTTTCACCTCCGCGGCCCGGATCGCGTCAGCCAGCCGCCAGGGATCCCTGTCCGGGTACGAACCATCGCGTCGGCCGGATCCCCGTGCGGTCAGGGCGGAGTAGTCCCGAGGATCGAGAAGAACGCCCCCTGTGGATCGGTGAGCACCGCGAAGCGGCCCCGCGTCAGGTCCGTCGGCTGAACGGCGAGCGTCGCGCCCATCCCGAGCGCCTCGGCGACGACCCGGTCGGTGTCGGTGACCGCGAAGTAGATCATCCAGTGGGACGGGAGGTCGCCCCAGTCATCGCCGATCATGGGCATCATCCCGCCGACGGGACGACCGTCCAGCTGCCAGGTGGTGTAGGTGATCGGGCCCATCGGTTGGTCGTCCGCCGTCCAGCCGAACACCGACCCGTAGAACTCCTTAGCCCGGTCCGACTCCCGCGTGGTCAGCTCGGGCCAGGTCAGCGAGCCGGGTACGTCGAACACCTCGGCCCCAGGCATGCCGAGCGACTGCCACACCCCGAACGGCGCCCCGGCCGGGTCGGCGAAGAGCGCCGTCCGCCGAGAGCCGGGGACGTCGAAGGGCTCGGTCAGGATCCGGCCGCCGGCGGCGGTCACCCGCTGGCAGGCACCTTCGGCGTCGTCGGTCGCCAGGTAGGGCATCCAGGCAGGCGGCCGTTGCGGGCCGGCCCCCAGCCCGGCACCGGCCACCGTTCTGCCCTGCTGGTGGAAGACGAGGTGACCGTCAGCCGCGGGTTGCCGGTCCGCCTCGGCGACGGCCCAGCCGAACAAGGGCGCGTAGAAGCGCGCCGCGCCGGGGAGGTCGGTGGTGACCAGGTCGACCCAGGCGGGTGCCCCCGGTGGAATATCTGTCATGGCTTCGGCTTCGCTTTCTCTGCTCGGGCAACTCTCAGCGGGATGGCGACGGGCGGGCCCGACAGCCGACGGCCGTCAGCCGGCACCGGCGCCGAGCCGCCAGCCGGTGTAGGTAATCGTTCCCACCGACTGGTCGTCCGGGTGCCAGCCGAAGACCAGCTCGTAGCAGACCTTCGCGCCCTTTGGGTCGGGGGTGACCAGCTCGTTCCAGGCCATCGCGGCGGGGCCGTCGAACCGCCCGCCTCGGGCTCCGGCGTGATCCGCCCGGTCCAGCCGAACAGCTCCGGGTAGAAGCGCCGCGCACCGGCGAGATCCGGGGTGGCCAGGTCGGCCCAGCAGGGCGTGCCCGGCGGGACGGTGCTCACGTCGACCCCTCTCGACTGGGGGCGGCCACCGCCGGCACGCCCTGCCGGCATCGTGGCACCGTTCACGCGTCGTACGGGGCGGATCGGGCGAATCGTCAGCTTCACCGTCGTCCGGATCTGCCGCGAAGCGCTCGTCACGGAGGTAACCGGATCGCCGGCCCCTGCATCCGGACGTAGCCGAGATGAGTGCGTGGGTGCTGTGGAACTTGGACGACGATCAGCAGCTGCGTCAACGCTTGCCGCTGCTTGCCGCCCTGTTTCTGGAATAGGTGGTCTGGCCTGCCGCGGTAGGCCGTGGCGGTCGTGGCGGTCGGGCGTTGGGTCATCCGAGCCACCGGTCGAACCATGCGCGGGTGCGGCGGAGCACGTCGAGTTGGTGGTTGCGTTCGCGGATCGAGTGGTTCTCCCGGGGATAGACGACGTACTTGTGCTCGACTCCGAACCTGCGTAGCGCTCGGTGGAAGAACTCCGCCTGTGATACCGGAACGTTGGTGTCGTTCTCGCCGTGCAGGATCAGCACCGGCGTACGGACGTTGGAGGCGTACGAGATCGGGCTGAGCCGGTCGTGGCGGTGTGGACCTGTTCCTTCCCAACCGCTGCTGCCGCCGAGGGCAGCCTCGAACGGCCCCTGTTCTCCGGTTGCGGCGAGCATTCCCCAGTCGCTGATTCCAGCGCCCATCACGGCGGCCTTGAACCGGTCGGTCTGCCCGACCGCCCATGCGGCCATGAACCCGCCGTGGCTCCAGCCGCCGATGCCCAGCCGGTCGGGGTCGGCGACGCCGTCGGCGATGAGCAGGTCGATGCCGGCACAGATGTCGGTCCACTCGTCCAGGCCTACCGCACCGGCGACGCGCACCGCGAAGTCGTGGCCGTGCCCTTGGCCGCCGCGCGGGTTCGGCAGAAACACGGCGTAGCCCGCAGTCGCCAGCCACTGGCCGGACGGGTGCCAGCCGAGCATGAGCCGGTCGGCGTGCCGCTCGTACGGGCCGCCGTGAACCAGTGTCACCAGCGGAAACGGCCCGTCGGTGTGGGACCGGCCGGCGGGCAGGATCAGCAGGCCGTCCAGCGTCAGCCCGTCGGATGCCTCGTACGACAGGCGTTCCTGGACACCCCACCGGATGTCGCGGAGTTCGGGCCTGAGATCGGTCAGGCTCGTCAGCGGCCCGCACGTGGGGCCGGCGTGGACGTTCCCGGGCTCGTAGGACGTGCTCACCACCGCCGCGACGGCGTCACCGTGCCGGCTCGTGGTCAACGACGTCGCGAGGCCGTCGACCCGGGACACCTCGACGAGGTTGGGCCCGACCGGATCGAGCCGGTGGATCGCGGTATCGAGCCCGTCGGCGACCAGCACCAGCGGCGGACCGGCGTCGACCTGAACCAGGTTGCTCGGGCACACGGTCGTGCCGGCGGTCAGGTTACGGTGCTCGCCCACCGGCCCGCTCACCGGCACGGCGACATCGAGAACCGCATGTCCGCCCACCAGAGCGGGCGGAGTCTTCGCGACATATGCCAGGTGCCAGCCGTCGTCGGCGGGCCACCAGACGAGTGACGACGCGTCCGCCGCGGCCGGGCCGAGGTCCCGCGTCACGCCGCTGTCCGGATCGAGCAGGTGGAGACCGGGCTCCACAAGGCCCGGGTCCACGTCGGGGGTCGACCAGGTCAGTACCGCCAGGATTCCATCGTCGGGCCGCTGGACCACCTCGACGACATGGCGATCGCCGAACGCATCCAGTGTCCGGACCTCCCGGCTCCGTACGTCGAGCAGCCGCAGCCGGTCCGGGCGTACGCGTTCACCCCACACCCGAGCGTCGTCACGCTCCCTCACCCGGCGTTCGTCCTCGGCGGACGGTTCATCGGCTGCGATCACCACAACCACGTCCGGATCGGCCAGCGGGAGGTGACCGGACACCCCACCGGCCCAGCACGTGACCGCCTCCACAACACCGTCGACCAGCCCCACCCGGTGCAGTTGCGCCGTGCCACGCTCAGCCCGGTCGGAGAGAAAGTAGACCAGCAGCGAATCCCCGGCCCACCGCGGCGCCGAATCGTACGCCTCACCCGAAGTCAATCGTCGCGGAGACCCAGTCCCGTCGACGGCGGCGACCCACACCTCGCTGACCGGGTGATCACCAGCCCGCCCGACCGGGGCGACCACGTAGGCGACCCACTTGCCGTCCGGCGACAGCGCCAATGCCTGCGGAACACGACCGTCGACCACCGACTCGGCAGTGAGCTGCGTACGGGCCACCGAGGCACAGTATCGATCAACTACTACGGCTGCCACGCAAGCGCCGGCGATCGGACAGGACTGTCGTTCATTGTCCGAGTGCGCGGTAGCGCAGGTGTACGGTGCCGTTTCGGAATCGGCGCTCATCGAGCAGCTCAAGGTCGGTGCGCATGCCGGTCGGCAGCCCTGGCTTACCCCCGCCGACGACCACCGGCCAGACGAACAGCTGGCACTCGTCGACCAGCCCGGCCCTGAAAGCCTGCGTCGCGAGGTTGGCACCTCCTACGGTGAGATCGCTGCTGGCCGTGGCCTTCAATTGGTGTACCGCGGCGGGGTCGAAACGGCGTTCGAGTCGGGTGTCGGCAGTTGATACCGCGGCGAGGGTCGTGGAGTGGACGACTTTGTTCGCCGCCTGCCAGGCGCTGGCGAAGTCTGCCATGAGCTCGGACTGGGCGGCCAGACCGGTATTGGTTTCCCAGACCGCCATCGATTCGTACAGGCGCCGTCCGTAGAGGAACGTGCCGACGGATCGCAGGAGGTCGGTGGTGAACGCGAATACCTCGTCGTCGGGCGGAAACCAGTCGAAGGCGCCGCGATCGTCCTCGATGTAGCCGTCGAGCGACACGTTCGTCACGTAGATCAGCTTTGCCATGCCTCTACCTCGCGGTGCACGAAGGACCCAATGGGAGGTCACCTCTTCTACGAACGACTCAGCCCGGATCCGACGCCATCCCGAGAGAAGGTTCCACGGATCCTCGACTGGTCCGGCGCACGCCAGCGGTGTCCGCTTCTGCCGCCGAGCAGACGCGCCGGAATGCAGGAACTCCCGTCACTCTCCGTGGATATCCTGCGCAGGCGTCGGCGCACGGCGGTGAGCATCAAGAGATACGACTCGTTGCCGAGACGCGGGCTGTCAAGGTCGGACGTCTCGAACCACGCCACAGCGTCGTGCTCGTCCGGCGCGGCGTTGACGGGTGTTCCGGTCCACCTGTCGATCAACCAGATCTGCATGTCGTACGTCGCGGTCCGGATCTCATGCATCGGCGGGCCGGACGGCTCCGATGCCGTGATTCCCAACGCCGTCGCGAAGAACGGCCGTCACAATCCGGACCGGACCGGAGTCGTCAGCGGAGATCGTCATGGGCACTCGCTGACCCATGCGGACCTGCCGCCGTTCGTGCGCTCGGCCTGTTCGCCAGCCGTCACGGTTGCGTGTTGCGTTGGATCGCCGCCGTAGAGGGTTGCGAAGACGCGGTGCCGCAGGATCTCGTACTGCTGGCGGCATCGCCGAGGTGGGCCCGGCGGGCGTTGCTGGACCTGACCGCCGACAACGACTTCTGGTGGCTGGAACTGGTCAGCTGTCAGGTCAACCTCGCGGCCGTCGGCCAATCGATTCCAGTAGTGGTAGCCGACCTTGGCGTCTCCGGCGAGGACCTCGCCGAGGATCAGCTCTCCGCCGAGCAGGTCCTGAATGATCAAGGCAGTCACCCCGCATTGACCACGGGCTGGGTTGCCGGCGTGCCAATCCTGCACATCGTGCGGGTCACAGGTATCCGGTCCCCAAGCGCCGTGTAGTACCGGCCGCAGCATCTCCAGGTCAATCGCGAGAGGGACTGATCGGTGGTCGCGCTCTTCAGACGTCACCCAGGAAGGGTCAGCCCTCGACCAGGTCGAGAGTCAAGAAAATATCCCGCCTCGGGTCCTGGCCGGCCGAACGGCGCCACAACGGGCGCGCTCCTTCTGCCGCGCTCCGCGTGCTGCGCAGCGTTACGCCGAGCTGGCCTGGATGCCGTGCAGGCGGGTGCCGATGAGTGCACAGCCCGGCGGCGATCCGGCGACCGTCGCCGCGGCGGCGGGCTACCTCCTCGACTGGTCCGAACTGAACCCAGAGGAGAACGTCGAGGCCTGCCGCCTGCACCTCGCCACCACCGATGTCAGCCTGCCTGGTCACGGTCCTCCGCCCTGTTGTTCGACGGCTGACCTGACTGTGCGCTCGCCCTCGATGGCTACCGGCTCTGCTCCCCGACGGAGAGGGCGGTCGACAGCAGGGCCTCCTCGTCAAGATGCCCGGGGTCGATCACGCGCAGCACATGGACCCGAAGGTCCACCCGGTAGCCCTCGGCCACCGGGCGCTCCCACACCCGGGCCGGACGTCCTCTCACTCGCTGGCGAAGTCCGAGACCTCGGCACCGACAGCGGCGGGCACCCGCCCGATGTGGAAGCCGTCCAGCACACCGCCGTCCCGGGTCACCGCTTCCGGCACCTCCGCCATCCCGCCGCCTCCACCTTGCCGAGAAGGGATCAGCGCTCGGCGACGAAGACGCCGAGGCCGTGGACGCCCTGCACCCATCCCTGCGTCTGAAGGACGAGGATGGCTTGGCGGACCACAGTGGTCGAGACGCCGTGTTGCGCTCTGAGCTGCGCGGTGGACGGCAACTGGTCGCCGGGTGCGAGTTCACCCGACTCGATCTGGCTCCGGATGTGGTCGGCGAGTTGTTCCCACTTGGGCTTGACGGGCATCTGTACTCCCAGGTCTGCACCGCCATTCGATCACGCGCCGACTTCATGTGACAAGTCACGTGTTGTCGCGCTTGCTTTCCGTGACTAGTTGTGTAAAGTTCGATTCGACCGGCTCCCAGGTCTGCAAACCAAGAGTTGGTCCTTCCCCACCGCGCAGAGCGCCCGGCTGGTCGACCCGTAGGGCCGGCCGGGCGTGCCGTGGCCCGCCCTCGTGCGGGAGCGGCCACGGCACCGGAGTCAGCAACACGCAGGCCCTCGGACAGGAGCCATCGTGGACAACGACGACACCACTCCCCTGGCGTCCGACGAGGACGTCGCCGACGCGGACGATATTCTCTTCGCCCACCCGCCCCGCGTGGTGACCCGCTGGCTCTGCGGCTGCGGGGAGGACTACCCCTGCCCGGACGTGCGTTTCGCCCACCTGGTCAAGAGCGCCCGGGTCAGCAACACGGGCTGAGCACGCCCTCAGAAGACGACGCGGAACAGCAGCAGGTAGCCGCAGTAGGCCAGCGGCAGGGCGAGGAAGCACACCAGGATGCCCAGCACCGGGTAGCGGGCCGGCGTCCCGGCGACCATCGCCGGCCGACCCCAGCGGCCGAGCACCAGCCAGCCGGCGATCAGCGACACGGCCGGTAGCCCGGCGCACATCCAGGCGTACAGGGTGCCGAGGCCGACCACCCCGACGCCGGACGCGAGCACCAGGACCAGCATGAGCACCACGCCCACGGCGGCGCAGCCCAGGTACACGGCGAGCGCCCGCGCCACCGGCGACCAGGTCGGCAGCAGCGGCGGCTGCTGGGCCAGCAACTCGGCCTGCTGCCCGTACCGGTCGGCCTCGTCGGCGTAGCGCCGCGCCAGCTCCAGCTCCGCCGCCGGGTCGGCCTCCCCGGCACGGGGCCCGGGCACCGCCGGCACCGCCAGCGCCGTCTCAAGACCCGGGGAGTACGCCCCGACACCCGGCCGCCCCGGTGCGGCGGCTGCGCCGCCGGCCCGCCCCTCCCCCGGTTCGTGGTGCGTTCCGGGGTGCCCGGTCGCGGGCGGGCCGGCGGCGGGCGGGGACGGCTCGGCGGGCGGCGGTGCGGGCGGGCCTGCGGCGGGGGCGGTGACGCCGATGGCGCGGCCGAGGTGGTCGAGGCGCTGCCCCTGCGCGGTGAGGCGGTGCTGGAGGGAGTCGGCGGCGGCGTGCAGGTCGCGCCGGTGTTCCGCCTCCACGGCGGCGCCCTGCTCGCCGGCGCGGCGCTGCTCGGCGAGCAGCCGGGCCAGCGCGGCGTAGTCGGCGAAGGTGGCCACGGTTCAGCCCTCCCCGTCGTCGTCGGCGGGCTGGCCGTCCCGGGCGAACGGCACGATCAGCCGGGTGCGGTGGTCGTGCCGGTCGACCAGCAGCGCCCGGTCGGGACGGGGTTGGTAGCTCAGGTCGGGCACTCCCAGGTGCAGCCCGAGGTCGGCGCCGGGCACGTTCAGGGCGACGAGGCAGGCCACGTCGTCGCGGTTGTGCGTACCGCCGAGGTCGTCGGCGAGCCGGCGCAGGCCACGCCACCAGCCGAGCAGGTGCACTCCGCGCCCGGGCCCCTGCCGGAGCACCTGCCGCAGGTCGTCGTGGCCGCTGCGGAAGGTCGCCGGGTCGGCCGCCGCGAGGACGGTGCCGGCGGCGTCCATTCCGAACACGACGAGGTAGGTCCGGGCGTGGCCGCCCGCCGGCGGGTCCGCGCCGTCGGTGGCCGGCGGCGGGTCGGCGAGCGCGGCGAGCCGGTCCCGCAGCCCGTCGGCGTCGAGGCGCTCGACCGGGTGGCCGGCGGCGGCGAGCACGTCGGCGGTGTCGTCGACTGCCGGGTCGGCGGCGGTGACGAGGGGGACGAGCAGGAACCGGGCGTCGCCGGGGGTGTGCTGGCGGGCCAGGCTGAGGGTGGCCGCGCGCAGCACCTCGGCGCCGGCGGCGGAGGTGCCCACGACCGCCAGGTGCCGGCCGGGGGTGCTGTCCATCAGGAACAGCGCCGACGTGCCGTCCACGTCGACCGTGCGGCCGACCAGGGCGAGCGGGCGGCGACCGCCGGGCCGCAGCCCGGTGAAGGTGGGGTCGTCCTCAAGCCGCGCGGTGTCGTACCCCTTGAAGACCGACGGTGGGCGCGCGCCGGACGGGCGGGCCGCCCACAGGTCGTGGCGCAGCCGGGCCAGGTCGGCGGCGGCCGCGTGGGCGTCCGGGAAGCGCACGACGTTGTCGGCCCCGGCCGCCCCGGCGGCGGTGTTGAGCACGGCGGACCCGACCGGCAGGGTGGCGGCGGAGTCGTTCAGCGGGTCGAGCACACCGCCGCCGCCGGGCAGCGCCACCCGCAGGGCGAACTGCCCGAAGATCGCCTCGGCCCGGCCGTAGAGGGCCTCGATGCCCGTCGTGCTCTGGCTGGCGAGCACCAGGTGCACGCCGTACGAGCGGCCCTTGCGGGCCAACTCCTCGAGCAGGTCGACCGACTCGCGGGCGAGCGGGTCGTTGCCGGCGAGCAGCACGTGGAACTCGTCGACGACCGCGACGATCCGCGGCAGCGGCGCCTCGCGGGGCAGGTCGGCGAGTTTGGTGACGCCGTGCCGCTTGAACGCGGTGGCGCGGCGCTGCAGTTCGCGGCGCAGCTCGCGGAGGACCGCGACGCCGTACTCCCGGTCGGATTCGATGCCGACCGCCCGCGCGTGCGGCAGCCAGGACGGGTCCCGGCCGGTGGGGACGAACTCGGTGAAGCTCACCCCCTCCTTGAAGTCGAGCAGGTAGAGCTGGAGCTCCGCCGGGGAGTAGCGGGCGGCCAGCCCGTAGAGGACGTCGAGGAGGAAGACGGTCTTGCCGGCGCCGGTGCGGCCGCCGACCAGCCAGTGTGGAGTGGCGTCGTCGAACGCGACGGTGACCGGGTCGCGGCCGGCCCGGCCGGCCACCGTGCGCAGCCCGGCGACGGACGACTCCGCCCAGCGCCGCGCGGGAAGCAGCTCCGTGAAGCGCACCGTCGCGCCCTGCCGGACGGCGGCGCCCAGATGCCCGGCGAGGGCGGCCACGGAGGCGGCCGGGGGGTCGCCGTCGAGGCGCACCGGGGCGGCCAGGCCGCTGCCGTCGGCGCTGAACGGCGCCCCGGGCGGGTCGCCCACGTGGGCGTGCTCCCCGGTCAGCCGGACGCTGGTCGTCGCGCCGAGGGCCGGTGCCCCGCTCGCGGCGAGGAGGACGCACACGGCGGCGGCCGGGCCGGCGTGGGTGAGCGCGGCGAGGCGGGCGGCGTCCCGGGGCGGCGGCAGGGAGGCGGCGACCACGAGCAGCAGTTCCTGGTCCGCCCGGTCGGCGGCACGGGCCGTACGGGCGTGCGCCTCGGCGGCGTCGAGCACCGCACCGGCCTCGGCCTCGGTGGTGGCCGGCGGGTCGAGCACGCCGGCGTCGACGAGCGGCCGCAGCGGCCCGAAGGTGGCGCCGAGCGCGGCGGTGTCGAGGCCGGCGACGCGGACGCCGCCGGGCGGGGCGGTGGCGAGCAGGCGGAGCACGACGGCGCGCAGCAGCGCGGCGACCCGGGGGTCGCGGGCGTCGGCGTCGACCGCGAGGTGGTGGCCGCTGCCGAGCGGGACGACGACCGGGAAGGCGCCGCCCGCGGTGGCGGCGTCGCCGAGGCGGACCGGCGCCGGGCCCGCGGCGAGCGGGGTGGCGCCGGGGGTGGGTGTGGCGAGGGCGTCGCCGAGCTGGGCGAGGCGGGCGAGCAGGTCGGCGACTCCCGCCGGGGCGGCCGGGGGCGCGGCGGCGCCGAGGGCCCGGCGGGCGGTGTCGAGGTGCGCGCGGGCCGCGCGGTGGGCCGCGACCGCCTGCCCGTACGCCGACGCGAGCCTGCCCACCCTCGTTGCCGCTCCCGTCGCCTCGCCCGCTCGGGCCGTGTCCTCGCCTCCCGCGGGAGCCGCGGTGCGTTCGGGGAGCGCACGGCGCGGCGGGGCGGTGGCGTCGGGACCCGGCCTCGGTCCGCCGAGAACCCTAACCGACCCCGGGGACGCCGGGACAGTCCGAAGGCGACGCGACACGCCGGTCAGCGCGGTCGCGACCGGGTGGCCGCACAGGGGGCGGGTGTCGCGGTGGGACGGTCGGCGGTGCCGCAGTACCAGACCTCGACCGGCTCGACGGTGACGTCGGGCACCCGCTCGACCCGCAGCAGCGCGAGCCGCTTGTCGACCGGCTCGCCGGAGTCCGGCGGGTACCGGATCAGGCCGGACACGCCCGGGTAGCCGGTGCCGGCGTTCTGCCGCAGCACCTCGGCGTGCACGCCGACCGGGTTGACCGCCGTCGGCTCCCACCGCTGCCCCGCGTCGGCGTGGTGCAGCCGCGCCGCGAGGCTCTCCACCGCGCGGACCATCATCATCGCCGCGTCGTACGCGAGGCTGACCCGCTCCCCCACCGGGTGCGGGCGGTCCGGGCGGCAGCGGGGCGGGTCGAGCAGGTCGTCGGCCTGGATCCAGGTCAGGAAGCTGGCGCGGGCCTCGTCGCGCCGCTCCTGCGCGGCCCGCAGCGCCGTGCAGGTGCCCAGCGACGCCTTCGACACGTAGGTGACGGGGATGTTGCCCGGGGCGGCGGCGCGCAGCCCGGGGTTGGCGATGTAGCGGTTGACCGAGTCGTCGCCGACGAGGTGCCGGGGCGGGTTGTCGCCGCACTCGCGCAGGGCGCGCAGGAAGCCGTCGAACTCCGACCAGCGTCCGGCGAAGAAGAGCAGGCCGTCGTAGCCGCACTCGGCGGTGAGCCGCTTGCCGGTGCGCCACTCCTCCAGCCGGGTGAGCCGCGGGCCGAAGCGCTCCTTCAGGCCGCCGACGAGGGTGTTGACGTAGAGGTCCTTCTCGAAGGAGCTGCCCTCCCCGGTCGTCCAGTAGACGTGCGCCTCGTCGACCTTGAGCACCTGCCGGGCGTACGCCTCGACCATCCGCACCTGGTCCGTGTTGGGCGCGCTGACCTGGAGGTAGAGGCGCGAGTTGGCGTCCATCCGGTCGGCCGACAGGGTGGGTGCGAGGACCGGCAGGCCGATCCGGTTGAGCTCGGCGAGGGCCCGCGCGGTGCTGGCGCGGCTCTCCACCATGCCGACCACGCCGAGCACCGTGGGGTCGTCGCGGGCGAGGTCGGCGAGCATCGCGACCGCCCGGTCGGCGTGCCGCATCTGCCGGCCGCCGTTGGCGACGACGACGCGCAGCAGCGCGGCGCCGTCCGCGCCGGCCGACTCCTTGAGCAGCGCGTACTGGGCGGTCGCCATGCCCTCCAGCTCCTCGCGTTCGGAGACGTAGGACTCCTCGTCGGCGCGGGTGCGGTTGCCGGTGAGGGTGCCGAAGTAGACCAGCGTCAGGTAGGGGCGGCGGCGGTCGCTGCGCCGCCACACCTCCTCGGCGGCCCGGTTCTGGGCGAAGATGCGCTGCTGGACGGCGCGCAGCCGGTCCTGGCCGGGGTCGTCGTTGAACAGCTGGGCCGCGCTGTCGCTGTAGCCGACGCACTCGCCGTCGACCAGTTCGACCGCGACCCGCCCGCCGTCCAGCGACGGGTGGCAGCCGGGCCCCCACCGGGTGCCGGCCCAGGCGCCGCCCGCCGCCACCAGCACCACGGCCAGCGCCGCCGGCAGGAACCGGCGGGACCACCAGGGCGGCTCGGGCGCGCTGAACGGGCGCAGGCCGCCGCGCGGTGGCGGGCCGGTCTCGACCGGGTCCGGCCGGAGCACCACCAGCCAGGCCGCCGCCCGGCGCAGCCGGCGCATCTCGGGCAGGGCCGCGGACCACTCGTCGTACGCCTCGTCGGCCTCGTCGAGGGGGTGCGGCTCGGCCAGCTCCGGCGGGGGCACGTCGCCGGCCGCGACCACGAGCAGCGGGTCGTTGCGCCCGGTCTCGTTGCGGACGTCGGTCAGCAGGCGGACCAGCACGTGCCCGAGGTTGCCGGGGGCGACACCGTCCAGCAGCAGCACCGGGTACGCGGTGCGCCGCCAGTCGGCCGGGCGCCACAGCCGCCGCCGGTACGCCTCACGCAGGTCCTCCAGGAACGCGTGCAGCAGCAGCTTGTTGACCTGGTCGGGCTGCTCCCCGTCGCGCCACCCGGCGGTGAGCCGCTCGGCGAAGCCGAGGAAGGTGACCGACTGCCGGGGCGCCAGGTACTGCTGGCGCATGAACCAGCGGTAGTGCCGGCCGATCACGGGCACCCGGCCGGAGACGGCGAGCCGGAACACCGCCCCGGGCACGGCCCGGCGAACCAGCCAGAGCAGCACGTGCGAGGCGATCGAGACGGTGTCCCCGCCGGCCGGCAGCGGCTCGGCGGCGCCGCGGGGCCCGCGGCGGTCGCGCAGCCGCCGGACCAGCGCGGAGCGGCCCTCGTCGGCGTCCAGGCCGACGCTGAGGCTCTGCTGCATCAGCCAGTCGGCGAGCGGGTAGTGCCGGAACCGCAGGCGGGCCGCGCCGAAGGCCTCCAGCGAGAGTTGCCGGTGCAGGTCGCGCAGGAGCGCGGGGACCTCGGTCCCGGGGGGGCTGCGCCGTGACGTCGACGACGGCGTGCGGCACGCGCCGTCGTGGGCCCTGCCCGAGGAACCGGCGGACGAGCGCCAGCACGTCGGGCGTGCCGGGCGGGCGGACGAGCCAGAGGACCGGTAGCCGGCGGTCGCCCCGGCGCGGCCGGGGCAGCAGGCGCGCGAGCAGCGCGAGGAACTCCCACCCGCCGATCGGGAGCCGGTCCCGGGTGGGCGGTCTCTGGCTGGTCGACTCCCGCATGGTCACCTCCGGGCAGTGGCTTACCGTGTCCGTCCTCTTTACTGAGTGTGGCGGATCTCGGCAAGACGGCCGGCGGCCGGCGGTCCGGGGTGGACCGTCGGCCGCCGGGTCGGGCGGGTCAGCGGGTGACGGCGTTCAGCGCCGGCAGGTAGCCGTGGCGGTAGCCGTCGGCGTCCGGGTGGTACGCCTCGATGACCCCGGTGACGTCCCGGATCCACGGGTCGGAGGCGCACACGCCGTGGCCGGCGAAGTAGGGGCGGGTGTCGGCGAAGGTGGCCCCGGCCGCGGCGGCCCGGGCGGCGGTGACGGTGGCCAGCACGTCGGCGGCCTCGTTGAGGATCGTCCGCTTGTAGCTGCTCATCGCGAACCATCCGCAGGAGCCGGTCTCGAACAGGCGCGGGTAGCCGAGCACGATCAGGCGGGCGTTCGGCGCCCGGTTGCGGATGGCCGCGTACGTGGCGTCCAGGCGGCCGGGCAGCGTGGTGGTGGCGAACGACTTGGCGGTGTTGACGGCGTTGGTGCAGCTGGAGGTGCTGCCGAACCGGCAGGTGGTCATCACGTCCGCGAAGCCGGCGTCGTTGCCGCCGATCGTGATGGTCACCAGGGTGGTGGTGCTGCTCAGGGAACCCACCTGCTCGTTGATGACGTCGGCGGTGACGGCGCCGCCGCAGGCGGGGAACCGGAAGCTGGTCACGGCGTTGGCCGTGGCCCAGAGCGGGGCGTACGACTTCTGGCTGCGCAGGCAGCCGGAGAGGTCGTACGGGCCGGCGCCGACCCCGGAGGAGTAGGAGTCACCGAGCGCGACGTAGTTGACGGTCGCGGCGTGTGCGGTGCCGGGGACGAGCACCGCGCCGGTGACGGCGGTGAGGACGGCGACCAGCGCGGCCAGGGCGCGGGCCAGCGGGCGGTGTGGCATGGGGGACCTCCACAGGACAGGGGTGGTGGGGCCCGGTGACCGCGCGCGTGGCCAGGGGTGCAACGGTTGTTACTAGTCGGTAATGCTATCGAAACATTTAGATCAAGTGAATAGTCGCTGAGCGGCGGGGTCCCCTGCCCGGACCGGGTCCGTGTCGCCGCCGGGTCCGGTCACCGGCCCGGCAGCGGCGAGCCGGCACCGGTGCGGTTCCGCGGGCGGGTCGTCGCCGGCCGCCGCGACCACGGGCCCGGCCCGACCCGCGGCGCCCGGACCGCAGCGTGCCCGGCCGGTCGGGCGTCCCCCACGGCCAGCCACGCCGGGCGGACCACCCGGGCGGCGGACCCGGCGACCCGGCGACCCGGACGCCGCAGCACGCGGACGGCGAGCACCCGCGCGACCCGGTTGCACAGCCGGCGCTCCCGCAGGCGGTCCAGGGCCACCCCCGCCGCGGCGGCGGCCACCACGGTGACGGCGCCGGCCAGCACCAGGGTCTGCCGGGGACCGGCGTGCTCGGAGAGCCAGCCCAGCAGCGGGGCACCGACGGCGGCCGACACGGACCCGGTCACCGCCAGGGCGCCGAGCACCCGCCCGCGCATCACGTAGTCGGTGTCGAGCTGGGCCCGGGTGCCGACGGTGGTGTCGATGACCACCGCGGCGGCGGCCACCGGCAGGATGACGGCGGCGAAGCTGAGGGTGCCCGGCGCCAGCCCCGCGACGATCTGCAGCGCGCTGGCCAGCAGCCCGGCGCCGACCAGCACGCCGTAGCCGAGCTCGCGGCGGCGCGCGGCCACCAGCGCCCCGACGACGGTGCCGACGGCGAAGACGGTGGACAGCAGCCCGTACCCGGCTGCGCCCCCGCCGAGCGGCCCGTCGCTCATCGCGGCCATCGTCACCTGGTAGTTGCGGCCCAGACTGCCCAGTACGAAGGAGAGGGCCAGGGCCACCAGCACCACCGGCTGCCCCAGCAGGTAGCGGAAGCCGGCCCGGATGCCACCGGCGTCCGGTGCCGCCTCGACCGGCTCCGGGGCGTACCGGTCCCGCTCGCGGACGGCGCACAGCGCCACCACCACCGCGACGAAGCTCGCGGCGTTGACGGCGAACAGCAGCGCGGGGCCGACGGCGGCGACCACGACGGCGCCCGCGCTCATGCCGAGGATCCGCCCGGCGGAGTTGGTGAGCGACCCGAGGGCCAGCGCGTTGCCGAGGGTGTCCCGGTCCACCAGCGTCGAGGCCCAGCGGCCCATCATCGGGCCCTCGATCGCGGACACCGCCCCGGAGACCAGCGAGATCGCGTAGATGGCCGGGAGCCCGCCGGCGCCGGTCACGGCCACCAGGGCGAGCCCGGCCGCGAGGGCCGCGTGGGCGCCCTGCGCCGCGATCAGCAGCGGCCGGGCGGGCAGCCGGTCGGCCAGTGCCCCGCCCCACGCGCTGAGCAGCAGGGTGGGGATCGCCTGGAGGAGGATGGCCAGCCCCATCGACGTCGCCGAGCCGGTCTCGGCCAGGACGTACCAGTTGACCCCGAGCACCTGCATCCAGGTGCCGACGACGGAGACGAACCCGGCGGCGGCCCAGATGCGGTAGTTGCGGTGGCGCAATGCGGCGAAGGTGGTTCCGAGCGCCACGAGGACCCTCCCGGCCAGACGGCGACAGACGAAAGGCCGGACCCGTCCGGGTCCGGCCGGCGACAAGTCTGGCCCGCGTCAAACCTTCCGGCGACTGTTGGTGAGGGGGTTCACCGGCCGGTCCGGGCAGCCCGCACCAGCCGGGCACGAACCGGACACGGCGGCGCCCCGGTCCCCAGCCCTGGGCGGGCCGGAGCCGGGGCGCCCGGCGAGGTCAGCGGGCTGCGAGGGGCTGCGCGGCCGGCGCCACCGGAGCGGGCAGCGACCCCGCGCCGCCCAGGTACGCGTGGATGGCCGACGCCGCCGCCCGGCCCTCCGCGATCGCCCACACGATCAGCGAGGCGCCACGGTGCATGTCGCCCGCGACGAACACCCCGTCGACGTCGGTCTGCCAGTCCGGGCGGGCGTCCACCGCGCCGCGCGTGTTGCGGGTCACCCCGAGCTGGTCGAGCAGCGGCTGCTCCTCGGTCCCCTCGAAGCCGATCGCCAGCAGCACCAGGTCGGCGGGCAGCTCCCGCTCGGAGCCGGGCAGCGCGGTGACGATGCGCCGGCCGGCACGCTTCTCCACGGTCACCTCCGCGATGCGGACCGCCCGCACCGCGCCGGTGCCGTCGTCGACGAACTCCTGCACGGCCACCGCGAAGACGCGCTCGCCGCCCTCCTCGTGGGCCGGGTACTCGCGCAGGATCCACGGCCACGTCGGCCACGGGTCGCGCTCCTCGTCCCGGGAGCGGGGCGGCACGGGGTAGAGGTCGAGCTGGTGCACGCCGGCCGCGCCCTGCCGGTGTGCGACACCCAGGCAGTCGGCCGCCGTGTCGCCACCGCCGATGATCACGACGTGCCTGGCCGCCGCGTCGATCGGGGTGCCGTCGGGCAGCACCGCGAGCGCCGGGTTGCCCTCCCCGGCGGCGGCGACCACCCGGTTGGCGGCGACCAGGTGGTCCATCGCCTGGTGGACGCCGCGCAGCGCCCGGCCCGGCGTCTCCGGGGTGTCCCGGCCGGCGAGCGCGCCGCAGGCGAGCAGCACCGCGTCGTGCTCGGCGCGCAACTGCTCCGCGGTCACGTCGACGCCGACGTTCACCCCGGTACGGAAGCGCACCCCCTCGGCGGCGAGCTGCGCCAGCCGCCGGTCGATGTGCTGCTTCTCCAGCTTGAAGTCGGGGATGCCGTACCGCAGCAGGCCGCCCAGGGCGTCGTCGCGCTCGTACACGGTGACGGCGTGACCGGCGCGGGCCAGTTGCTGTGCGGCGGCGAGCCCGGCGGGGCCGGAGCCGACCACCGCGACGGACCTCCCGGTCGGCGCCGGCACCGGCCGGGGGCGCAGCCCGCCGCGGGCCACGGCCGCGTCGGCGATCTCCACCTCGACCTGCTTGATGGTGACCGGCTGCTGCCCGCCAAGGCCCAGCACACAGGCCGCCTCGCAGGGCGCCGGGCAGAGCCGGCCGGTGAACTCCGGGAAGTTGTTGGTGGCGTGCAGCGACTCCACCGCGGCATCCCAGTTGCCGGTGCGGACCAGGTCGTTCCAGTCCGGGATGCGGTTGCCCAGCGGACAGCCGTCGTGGCAGAACGGGATGCCGCAGTCCATGCAGCGGGTGGCCTGCTCACGCACCAGCTCCTCGCCGGCCGGCGGGTACACCTCGCGCCAGTCCATGATCCGCACCGGCACCGGCCGGCGCGCGGGCAGCCGCCGGTCGTAGCGCAGGAAACCGTTCGGGTCAGGCACGAGCCACCTCCTGGACGGCCACCCGCGGGGCGGGCGGCAAGGACGCAGCGGAAGGCGCCGCCGGCGCCGCTGGGGCGGCTGTCGCCGCCAAGGCGCTCATCACCGCGTCGTCGACGTCGTGGCCGGCGGCTTCGGCGGCCCGCATGATCTCCAGCACCCGGCGGTAGTCCCGGGGCACCACGGCGGTGAACTCCTCCACCGCCTCCGGCCAGCGCTTGAGCACCTCCTCGGCGACCGCCGAGTCGGTTTCGGCGAAGTGCCGCTGCACCAGCTCGTGCAGCGCGGCCCGCTCCTCCTCGCGCAGCGGCGCCAGGTCGACCAGCTCGGTGTTCACCCGCCGCCGGTCCAGCCGCCACACGAAAGCCGTCCCGCCGGACATGCCGGCCGCGAAGTTGCGCCCGGTCGGGCCGAGCACCACCACGGTGCCACCGGTCATGTACTCACAGCCGTGGTCGCCGACGCCCTCGACGACGGCCACCGCGCCCGAGTTGCGCACCGCGAACCGCTCACCCACCCGGCCACGCAGGAAGACCTCGCCCGCGGTGGCCCCGTACAGGATCGTGTTACCGGCGATGATCTGGTCCTCGGCCCGCGCGCCCCCGGCGGCCTCGGCGGCCACGAACGGCGCGGCCTCGTCCGGCCGGACCACCAGCCGGCCGCCGGAGAGGCCCTTGCCGACGTAGTCGTTGGCGTCGCCGTGCAGCCGCAGGGTCACCCCGCGCGGCAGGAACGCGCCGAACGACTGCCCGGCGGTACCGCGCAGGTCGAACTCGATGGTGTCGGCGGGCAGGCCGGCGCCGCCGTGCCGGCGGACGACCTCACCGCCGAGCATCGCGCCGACGCTGCGGTGCTCGTTGCGGACCGGCACCTCGACCCGGACGCGGGTGACCGGTGCGGCGTCCCGCGCCTCGGCGCCGGCCGCCGCCCGGGACCCCCGCAGGGCGGGCTCGGCGAGCGCGATCAGCTCGTTGTCCAGCGCCAGCTCCAGGCCGTGGTCCTGGGCGCGGACGCCCCGCCGGGCGGTGCCCTCGGGCAGGTCCGGCAGGTGCAGCACCGGGGCGAGGTCGAGGCCCGAAGCCTTCCAGTGGTCGACCGCCGGGGTGACGTCGAGCAGCTCGGTCCGCCCGATCGCCTCGTCGATCGACCGCAGGCCCAGCTCGGCCAGGTACCCGCGGACCTCCTCGGCGAGGAAGAGGAAGAAATTCTCCACGAACTCCGGCTTGCCGGTGAACCGCTCGCGCAGCACCGGGTTCTGCGTCGCGATGCCGACCGGGCAGGTGTCCAGGTGGCAGACCCGCATCATCACGCAGCCCTCGACGATCAGCGGGGCGGTGGCGAAGCCGAACTCCTCCGCGCCGAGCAGCGCGGCGACCAGCACATCCCGGCCGGTCTTGAGCTGGCCGTCGACCTGCACGGTGACCCGGTCGCGGAGCTTGTTGAGCAGCAGCGTCTGCTGCGCCTCCGCCAGGCCCAGCTCCCACGGGGTGCCGGCGTGCTTCAGCGAATTCAGCGGGGACGCGCCGGTGCCGCCGTCGTGGCCGGAGATGAGGATGACGTCGGCCTTGAGCTTGGCCACGCCCGCCGCGACCGTGCCCACGCCGACCTCGCTGACCAGCTTGACGTGCACCCGCGCGGACGGGTTGACGCACTTCAGGTCGTGGACGAGCTGCGCCAGGTCCTCGATGGAGTAGATGTCGTGGTGCGGCGGCGGGGAGATCAGCCCGACACCGGGCGTGGCGTGGCGGGTCCGCGCGATCCACGGCCAGACCTTGTTGCCGGGCAGCTGGCCGCCCTCGCCGGGCTTGGCGCCCTGCGCCATCTTGATCTGGAGGTCGTCGGCGTTCACCAGGTACTCCGTCGTCACACCGAAGCGGCCGCTGGCGATCTGCTTGACCGACGAGCGGCGCTCGGGGTCGTACAGCCGCTCGACGTCCTCACCGCCCTCACCGGTGTTGGACCGGCCGCCGAGGCGGTTCATCGCGATCGCGAGGGTCTCGTGCGCCTCGGCCGAGATCGACCCGTACGACATGGCGCCGGTCGCGAACCGCTTGACGATCTCGCTGGCCGGCTCCACCTCCTCGATCGGCACCGGCGGGCGCACGCCGGCGCGCAACGTGAACAGGCCGCGCAGCGACCCCGCCTTCGCGGCCAGCTCGTCGACCTTCGCGGTGTACTTCCGGAAGACGTCGTACTGCCGGCTGCGGGTGGCGTGCTGAAGGAGGAAGACGGTCTCCGGGTTGAACAGGTGCAGCTCGCCCTCGCGGCGCCACTGGTACTCGCCGCCCACCTCCAACAGGTCGGTCGCCGCCGCGCCGGGCGCGGGCCAGGCGCGCGAGTGCCGGGCGGCCACCTCGGCGTGGATCTCACCCAGCCCGATGCCACCGATCTTGCTGGGGGTGCCCCGGAAGTAGCGCTCGACCAGGCGGGTGTCCAGCCCGACCGCCTCGAAGACCTGCGCCCCGCAGTACGAGGACACGGTGGAAATGCCCATCTTCGACATGATCTTCAGGACGCCCTTGCCGAGCGCCTTGACGTAGTTGCGGACCGCCGTGGCGGGTTCCACCCCGACCAGCGCGCCCGTGGAGATCATGTCCTCCACGGACTCGAAGGCCAGGTACGGGTTGACCGCCGCCGCGCCGTACCCGATCAGCACCGCCGCGTGGTGCACCTCCCGGCAGTCACCGGACTCGGCGATCAGCGCCACCTGCGTACGGGTCTGCTCGCGGACCAGGTGCTGGTGCACCGCCGCGGTGAGCAGCAGCGACGGGATCGGGGCCAGGTCGGCGTTGGAGTCCCGGTCGGACAGCACCAGGATGCGGACGCCGTCCTCGATCGCCTCGGAGACGTGCCGGCAGATCTCGGTCAGGCGGGCCTTGATGCCGGCGCCGCCCTCGCGCACCCGGTACAGCCCGGAGACCCGGACCGCCTTGAAGCCGGGCAGGTCGCCGTCCTCGTCGATGGAGAGGATCTTCGCCAGCTCGTCGTTGTCGACCACCGGGTACGGCAGCACGATCTGCCGGCAGCTCGCCGGGCCCGGGTCGAGCAGGTTGCCCTCCGGACCGATGGTGGACTGCAGGCTGGTCACCAGCTCCTCGCGGATCGCGTCCAGCGGCGGGTTGGTGACCTGGGCGAAGAGCTGGTGGAAGTAGTCGTAGAGCAGCCGCGGCCGGGTGGACAGCGGGGAGATCGGCGTGTCCGTGCCCATCGAGCCGATCGGCTCGGCGCCGGCGCGCGCCATCGGCGCGAGGAGGATCTTCAACTCCTCCTCGGTGTAGCCGAAGGCCTGCTGGCGGCGGCGGACCGAGTCGTGGGTGTAGACGATGTGCTCGCGGGCCGGCAGGTCGGTCAGCTCGATGAGGCCGGCGTGCAGCCAGTCGGCGTACGGCTGCGCCGCGGCCAGCTCCGCCTTGATCTCGTCGTCGTGCACGATCCGGCCGGCGACGGTGTCGACGAGGAACATCCTCCCCGGCTGGAGGCGCCCCTTGGCGACGACGGTGGCCGGGTCCAGGTCCAGCACGCCCGCCTCGCTGCCGAGCACGACGAGCCCGTCGGCGGTCTGCCACCAGCGGCCCGGGCGCAGGCCGTTGCGGTCCAGCACCGCCCCGACGACCTCGCCGTCGGTGAACGCCACCGACGCCGGCCCGTCCCACGGCTCCATGAGGCTCGCGTGGAACCGGTAGAACGCCCGCTTGTCGGCGGCCATATCCGGGTCGTTCTCCCAGGCCTCCGGGATCATCATCAGCACCGCGTGCGGCAGGCTCCGCCCGGCCAGGTGCAGCAGTTCGAGGACCTCGTCGAAGTTGGCCGAGTCGGAGGCGGCGGGCGTGCAGACCGGGAAGATCCGGCGGATGTTGCCCGGCAGGTTCGGGGTGCGCAGCAGCGCCTCCCGGGCCTGCATCCAGTTGCGGTTGCCCCGGATGGTGTTGATCTCGCCGTTGTGGGCGATGAAGCGGTACGGGTGCGCCAGCGGCCAGGACGGGAACGTGTTGGTCGAGAACCGGGAGTGCACCAGCGCGATCGCGCTCTCCACCCGCTCGTCGGTCAGCTCCGGGAAGAACGCGGGCAGCTGGTCCGGGGTGAGCATGCCCTTCCAGACCATCGTCCGGCCGGACAGGGACGGGAAGTACGCCGCCACACCGCGCTCGGCGGACTCCCGCTCGGCCTGCTTGCGGACGCAGAACGCCACCCGCTCCAGCTCGACGCCGCCGAGGCGGGACCCGGCCGGCCCGTCCGGCGAGTCGATCAGCCGGTGCGCGGCGAGGAAGAGCTGCCGGACCCGGGGCATCGCCGCGAGGGCCGTCTCACCCAGGCCGGACGGGTCGACCGGCACGTCCCGCCACCCGAGCACGTCGGCGCCCTCGACCAGCGCGTACTTCCCCACCACCCGGCGGGCGCGCGCCTCCGCCTCGTCGTCGTCGGGCAGGAAGACCAGGCCGGTCGCGTACTCGCCGGCGGGCGGCAGCGGGAAGTCCACCACCGCGCGCAGGAACGCGTCCGGCACCTGGATCA
The DNA here is from genome assembly GCF_040704235.1 of Micromonospora sp. NPDC047707. Taxonomy (NCBI): domain Bacteria; kingdom Bacillati; phylum Actinomycetota; class Actinomycetes; order Micromonosporales; family Micromonosporaceae; genus Micromonospora; species Micromonospora sp. NPDC047707. Next base: position 12,274 of record NZ_JBEYSU010000024.1, on the reverse strand, counting down.
TGATCCCGGCGCCGTCGCCCGTGTTCGGCTCCGCGCCACGGGCACCCCGGTGGTCCAGCCGGCAGAGCGCGCCGAGCCCGTTCGCCACGACCGCGTGCGACCGCCGGCCGTGCAGGTCCGCCACGAAGGCCACCCCGCAGGCGTCATGCTCGTGCGCGGGATCGTAGAGCCCGGCCGCCGGCGCGCCGGGGCCGAGGTGCGGGACCTGCTGCGGGCTGCTGTGCGGGTACGGAAAGGCCACCGGGCCTCCTGTCGTCACTCAGGTTGGATCTCGGTGGGGACGACGTCGGCCCTCAGGGGTCATTTGAGTCTACGTTAGGGGGGTCGGCGCAAGGCCAGTGCAGATTGATCACACCTTCCAGAGTCTGGGACGTGTAGTCTCGCGCGGTGGATCCCCTGCGCAAGGATACGGTCGACCGGCTGGAGCGTTTCTACGACGCGGTGCCGCGGGACTCCGCCCTCGCCGAGGAGCACGGCGCCCTGGTGCTGTTCGTCCGCGACGGTGCCGGCTGGCCGTTCTACGCCCGGCCCCGCCTCGACGTCCCCGGGCCACCCACCCTCGCCGACGTCGCGGCCGTCCGCGAACGCCAGCGGGAACTCGGGCTGCCGGAGTCCTTCGAGTGGGTCCACGAGGTCACGCCCGACCTGCTGGCCGTCGCCCGCTCGGCGGGCCTGTCCGTGCTCGAAGCGCCGCTGATGGTGCTCGACCCGGCCGCCCTGCCCGACCCGGCGACGCTCACCGACGTACCCGTGCGGCTGCTCGACCCGGCGGACCCGGACTTCGCGGCGGCGGTGGCCGCCCGCCGGGCCGTCGCCGCGGTCGGCTTCGCGGCACCCGGCACCGGCCGGGGTGCGGGTGGCCCCGCCGAGCGCGACGCCGCCCTCCCCGAACTCGACATGGCGGCGCTCGACGAGGAACGGGCCCGGGTCGCCGACGGCCGGCGGCTGTCCGCCCTGGCCGGCACCGCGCAGGAGGGCGCGCTGGCCAGCGGGATGGCGATGCGGGTGGGCGACGTCGCCGAGATCGCCGGCGTGGCCACCCTGCCGGCCGCCCGCCGTGGCGGCCTGGGCGCCGCCGTCACCGCCACCCTGGCCCGGGCGCTGCTCGCCGCCGGCACCGACGTGGTCTTCCTCTCCGCCGGCAGCGAGGAGATCGCCCGCGTCTACCTGCGGGTCGGTTTCCGCCGCATCGGCACCGCCTGCATCGCCGAACCCGCCCCCGTGGTCCCCTGACCGGAGCTACTGCGGCGGGCGCCACTCGGCCGCGCTCGCGGCGGCGCTGGCCAGCAGGCGCGGGCTGAGCGTGCCGAGGGCGGCGTCGCGGGCCCGCAGGGCGAGCCGCCCCCGGGCCTGGAGCACCGCCGACATGCGGCGGGTCTGCCGGATCACCGTCGCCGCGCGGGGCCGGCGCACCCGGTCGTACGCGACCACGGCGTCCGGCAGCCGCGACTCGCGCAGCAGCACGGCGAGCGTGGCGGCGTCCTCGAAGGCGAGGCAGGCACCCTGGCCGAGGTGCGGTGGCATGGCGTGGGCCGCGTCACCCAGCAGCACCGCTCCCCCCGGGCCGGCCGGGAAGCCGTACCCGCGGGGCAGCGGACGCAGCTCGCGGATCTCCTGCTGCACCAGGTCGGCGGGGTCGGTGGCGTCGAGCAGGTCGGCGATCGGCGCGGGCCAGCCCGCGTACCAGCGGCGCAGCAGGGCGAGCTGGGTCTCCGGCGGCTCCGGCCGGGGCGCACCGGCGGCGGTGGCCACCCAGTAGATCCCGCCGCGGCTGGACGCCCCGGAGGAGCCGCGCTCACCGAGCGACGCCGACACGAACCGGTAGCCGGCGCCCAGGACCTCGCCGGCGGGCAGGGCGTCGGCGGGCAGCCGGGGCGCCCGGTACCAGGGGATCACCGCCCGCCAGGCCGCGGAGCCGGAACTCACCACGGCCGCCTCGGGTGCGAGCTGCCGGCGGACGACGCTGTCGGTGCCGTCGGCGGCGACGACCAGGTCGGCCTCGATCGTGTGCCGCCCGTCACCGACCGACGGGCGGGCGCCGGACTCGGCGCGGACGGTGCGGACCGTCACGCCGGTCCGCAGCTCGACCCCGTCACCCAACCCGGCGATGAGCGCGTCGTGCAGGTCCTCCCGGTGCACCACGACCGGCATCCGGTCGGCCGGGGTGGGGCGGGGCTGCACCAGCCACTGGCCGTCCGGGCGGCGTACCCCGCCGTCGGGTAGCGGCGTGGCGATCGCGTCCAGCCCGGCGCCGAGGCCGAGGGCGTGCAGCGCGCGGACCCCGTTGGGCCAGAGCACCACGGCCGTGGGCTCCGGACGGATCCGGTCGGCCCGCTCGACCAGGGTGACGCGCCACCCCGAGCGGGCCAGCGCGCCGGCGACCGCGAGACCGCCGACGCCGGCTCCGACCACGACCGCGCTGCGCATGCGGCGCCCCCCGCTCAGCTGTCGCGGTCGGCGGGGCGGGCACCGGTGTCCGGCGCCCCGGCGTCCCCGGCGTCCGCGTCGCCGGTCGCCGCCTGGCGCGCCGGCTCCGGCGCCCGGTCAACCGCAGTGGCGTCGTCGGCGGCCGGGGCGTCGCCGTCGTCGGTGACCGCGGGCCCGTCCACCGCCTCGGGCGGCAGCTCGCCGGTCTCCCGCCAGCGGCGGAACTGCTGCTCGTCGACCACCCGGTACCCCTCCGGGGCCACCGGCCGGGCACCCGCCTCGCGGGCCGACAGGTCGACCTGGGACAGGTCCGACTCGGGGGCGGGCGTCGCCGCGGCGACGCCGACCGGGACCAGGTACTCCCGGGGACCGCGCACCCGCAGGAAGTAGATCAGCGCGGCGAGGAAGACCACCGCCGCGGTCCAGACGTTCAGGCGTACGCCGAAGAACGTGTTCGCCTCGTCGGTGCGCATCAGCTCGATCCAGAACCGGCCGGCCGTGTAGCCCATCACGTAGAGCGCGAACGCCCGGCCGCGGCCCAGCTTGAGCCGGCGGTCGAGGACCAGGACCAGGGCGGCGACGCCCAGGTTCCACAGCAGCTCGTAGGCGAAGGTGGGGTGGTAGAGGCCCTCCTCGAGGATGGGCCGGCCGGCGTCGTCGCGCAGCGCCTGACCCGGGTTGTCCGGGTCCATCCGGTGGATCTCCAGGCCCCAGGGCAGGCTGGTGCGGCCCCCGTACAGCTCGTTGTTGAACCAGTTGCCGAGCCGGCCGATCGCCTGCGCCAGCGGCAGCCCCGGTGCGACGGCGTCGGCCACCACCGCGAACGGGATGCCGAGCTGCCGGGCGGCGATCCACGCGCCGACCGCACCGCCGGCGACGGCGCCCCAGATGCCGAGACCGCCCTCCCAGACGGCGAACGCCTTCAGCGGGTCGCCGCCGGTGCCGAAGTACTTCTCCGGTGAGGTGACCACGTGGTAGATCCGGGCACCGATGATGCCGGTCGGCACCGCCCACACCGCGATGTCGAGCACCGCGCCGGGCGCGACGCCGCGCTGGCGCAGCCGCCGCTCGGCGACCCAGCAGGCCACCACGATGCCGACGATGATGCAGAGCGCGTACGCCCGGATCGGCACCGGGCCCACCTGCCACACGGCGGTGGTCGGGCTGGGCAGGGCCGCCAGGGGTGTCTGCGAGGCGAGGGTCACGGATGCACAGGCTACCGCCGATCGGCCCTTCCGTGGCACCCCGGTCCGCCGGCCCGCTCACCGCTCCATGACTTCCGGCGGTCACCGCCGTAGGCTCGGGTGCCATGAGCGCGCTCACCTGGGCCGTCGCCGCCGTCGTCACCGACAGCGCCGGTAGGGTGCTGCTGTGCCGGCAGGGCCGGGGCGAACGCCGGTACGCGCTGCCCGGCGGGCGCCTGCGCCCCGGCGAGAGCCCGGTCCGGGCGGTGCACCGGGACATCCGGGCCGAGACCGGCTGGGACGTCGACGTGGTCGACCTCGTCGGGCTCTACCACCTGGCCGAGCCGGGCACGCCGCCGGCGGGCCGGGGCGGCCCGCTGCCCGACGTGCTGGTGCACGTCTTCCGTGCCCGCGTGGTCGGTTCGGTTCCGGCGGGCACCCCGACCGGCGGCTGCCGCCTCTCCTGGCACGACCCGGCCGCGCTGCCCGAGGTGCTGACCCCGACCACCCGGGCCGCCCTGACCGACGCCCTGTCGGGCCGCAGCGGCGTCGTCCGCGACTTTCCCCCGCCGCCCGCTCCTCCGGCCCCGCGGAGCGTCCCCCCGACGACCCCCGCGACCCGCCCCTGACGATCCGCGCCCGGGGCCGGAGCGGACGGGTCAGCGGGTGGGTGTGCGGACGCCTTCGGCGAGTTCGTTGCTCAGGGCACGCAGGGCGGTCAGGCCGGACGGCAGGTCCGGGGCGTCCAGGAGGCAGCGGATCAGAGCACTGCCCACGATGACGCCGTCGGCGTACCCGGCGACCGTGCAGGCCTGCGCCCCGGTGCCGACGCCGAGGCCGACACCCACCGGCAGGTCGGTGACCTCCCGGACCCGGGAGACCAGGATCGGCGCGGCCTCGGAGGTCTGCGCCCGCGCTCCGGTGACGCCCATGATCGCCGTGGCGTACACGAACCCGCGGCAGTGCTCGACGGTCATCCGCAGCCGGGCGTCGGTCGAGGACGGGGAGACCAGGAACGTCCGGTCCAGGCCGTACGCGTCGGAGGCGGCGAGCCACTCCTGTGCCTCGTCCGGGATGAGATCCGGTGTGATGAGGCCGGTGCCGCCGGCGGCGGCGAGGTCCCGGGCGAAGGTGTCCACGCCGTACTGCTCGACCGGGTTCCAGTAGGTCATCGTGACCACCGGGGCGCCCGCCGCGGCGACCGCCTCGACGATGCGCAGCGCGTCCGCGACCCGGACGCCGCCGGCCAGGGCGATGTCGCTCGCCTTCTGGATGACCGGCCCGTCCATCACCGGGTCGGAGTACGGGATCTCCATCTCGATGACGTCCACGCCGGCCTCGACCATCGCGGTCATCGCGGCGATGCTGCCCTCGACCGTCGGAAAGCCGGCGGGCATGCAGCCGACCAGCACCGCCCGGCCGTCGGCGCGGGCCTTGTCGAAGGCGACCCCGATCCGGCTCACAGTCTCACTCCTTGTCGAGGATGCCGAAGTACCCCCCGGCGGTGTGCACGTCCTTGTCGCCCCGGCCGGAGAGGTTGACCACGACGACCGGCTCGCGCCCGAGCTCGGCGGCGAGCTTCGGGGCGATCGCGACGGTGCCGGCGAGCGCGTGCGAGCTCTCGATCGCCGGGATGATCCCCTCGGTGCGGCAGAGCAGCTCGAACGCGGCCATCGCCTCGGCGTCGGTGACCGGCAGGTACGTCGCCCGGCCGGTGTCGTGCAGCCAGGCGTGCTCAGGGCCGACGCCCGGGTAGTCGAGGCCGGCCGAGATCGAGTGCGACTCGACGGTCTGGCCGTCGGCGTCCTGGAGGACGTACGTGCGGGTGCCGTGCAGCACCCCGGACGAGCCGCCGGTGATGCTGGCCGCGTGCCGCCCGGTCGCCACCCCGTCGCCGCCGGCCTCGAAGCCGTACAGACGCACGTCCGGGTCGTCGACGAAGGCGTGGAAGATGCCCAGCGCGTTGGAGCCGCCGCCGACGCAGGCGGTGACCGCGTCGGGCAGCGCGCCGGTGAGGTCGAGGCACTGCTGGCGGGCCTCGTCGCCGATGCCGCGGACGAAATCGCGCACCATGGCGGGGAACGGGTGCGGGCCGGCGGCGGTGCCGATCAGGTAGTGGGTGCTGTCGACGTTGGCGACCCAGTCGCGCATCGCCTCGTTCATCGCGTCCTTGAGCGTGCGCGACCCGGTGGTGACCGGCACGACGGTGGCGCCGAGCATCCGCATGCGGGCCACGTTGAGCGCCTGCCGTCGCGTGTCGACCTCGCCCATGTAGACCACGCACTCGAGGTCGAACAGGGCGGCGGCGGTGGCGGTGGCGACGCCGTGCTGCCCGGCGCCGGTCTCGGCGATGACCCGCTTCTTGCCCATCCGCCTGGTCAGCAGCGCCTGGCCGAGGACGTTGCGCACCTTGTGCGCGCCGGTGTGGTTGAGGTCCTCCCGCTTCAGCAGCACGCGGGCGCCGACCTTCGCGGAGAAGCGCCGGGCCTCGTAGAGCAGCGACGGGGTGCCGGCGTAGTCGCGCAGCAGGGCGCCGAACTCGGCCCGGAACGACTCGTCGGTCATCGCGGTGCGCCACGCCCCGTCCAGCTCGTCCAGCGCGGCCACCAGGGCCTCGGGGACGAACCGGCCGCCGAACCGGCCGAAGTGGCCGGTGCCGTCGGGGTACGAACCGGCCGGGGCGGCCAGCGCGTCGGCGCTCATCGCGGTTCCTCTCGCGTCTGGCCCGGCGCTCAGCGCACCGGGCGGGGCGTCGCCGGGTGGTTCCCGGCGTTGACCAGCTCGGCCACCGCCTCGCGGGGACTCTTCTGGGTGACCAGCCCCTCGCCCACCAGCACCGCGTCGGCGCCGGCCGAGGCGTACCGGATCAGGTCGTGCGGGCCCCGCACACCGGACTCGGCGATCTTGACGACCCGGCTGGGCAGGCCGGGCGCGATCCGCTCGAACACCGAGCGGTCGACCTCCAGGGTACGCAGGTCACGGGCGTTGACCCCGATGACCCGGGCCCCTGCCTCCAGCGCCCGGTCGGCCTCCTCCTCGTCGTGCACCTCGACCAGCGCGGTCATGCCGAGCGACTCGATCCGCTCGAGCAGGCCGACCAGCGCGTTCTGCTCGAGGGCGGCGACGATCAGCAGCACCAGGTCGGCGCCGTGGGCCCGGGCCTCGTGCACCTGGTAGCTGGAGACGACGAAGTCCTTGCGGAGGACCGGGATGTTCACCGCGGCGCGGACGGCGGCGAGGTCGTCCAGCGAGCCGCCGAACCAGCGGCCCTCGGTGAGGACGCTGATCGCCCGGGCCCCACCGGCCGCGTAGTCGCCGGCCAGGTCGGCCGGGTCGGCGATCTCGGCCAGCTTGCCCTTCGACGGCGAGGAGCGCTTGACCTCGGCGATCACCGCGACGCCCGGCTTGCGCAGGGCGGCGTACGCGTCCAGCGGCGGCGGGGCGGCGGCGGCCAGTTCCCGGATGCGCTCCAGCGGAACCTGCTCCTGCCGCCGGGCCACGTCCTCGCGCACACCGGCCAGGATCTCGTCGAGCACGCTTACGGACTTCGCCGCACCGGCGTCGTCCCCCTCCGCGTGCGCATGCTCAGCAGTCACCAACGGACTCCCCTCTCCGGGTGTCATGGGCCGATGCTAGGGGGACGCCACCCGGCGCGGACCGCCGGGGGTATGGCGCTCCTCACGAAACGGGCTGCGGCATAATGCCCGACTTCGGTGAACGACGGATCACGCACGGCCACCACGCCCCTCGACGGGGCGCCGCCGGGTGCCGGCCGCCCGCCCCTGACATCGACCCGATGCTATCGACGTGGCACCGCTTCCGCCCGGTGCGCGGGCGCGGCGACGACGCCCGTCGATGCTGTGAGCAAGCTCAAGGCCGTACGGCCCTTTCCCAGGTGAGAGCCGTCGATGGAGAGTTGACGCGCCGGTCACGAGCGCGAAACGCGAGCCGGCGAACATGTCCTTCGGGCAGACTCGATGAGGCGTCCGCCCGGGTCACACAGGCATCTCCGTACGGGGTTGAATCATGAGCACTACCGCACCGCACCAGCACATCGGCCTCACCACCATCTCCCGTACCGTCGCGTCGCTCGCCGTCGGCGTGGTGCACACCCTCGAACGCGCCGTGGTCGGGGAGGGACGCATGCGCACCGCCCGGGGCAACGCGTGGGAGGCGGTCTGCGCCGACCGGGCCCGCGCCGACCAGCGTGCCGAACTGGACCGCCTGGTGGCCGAGCTGGCGGCGGCCCGTTCCGCGGCCCGCGAGCGGCAGCGGGTGGGTTAGCCGGCGCGGGCTCAGTCCCGCGTCGGGTCCTCGCCCCGGTCCAGCGCGTCCCACGCCTCGGTGGTGCGCCGGCCGGTCACCGGGCCCGGCTCCGGCCGCGCGGCGCTCACCGTCCGGGCCCGCCGCTCGTACCGGGCGCCCATCGCGGGCCACCGCCGTGCCCGCAGCGCCGTCAGCAGGCCGCCCGCCGCGGTGAGGACCCCGCCGACCAGGCAGAGCAGCGGCCACTGCCGGCTGACGTCACCGGCGAACCCGGCGACCAGCCCGTAGCCGCCGCCCGCCGCCACCGCGACCCCCAGCCCGGTCAGCAGGCCGCCGAGGAGCCGCCGCAACCCCCCCCGGGTGGCGAGCACCGCGCCCCCGCCGGCCAGCGCGACCAGGGCCAGCGCCGGCAGCCAGGGCAGCAGGTCGGCGCCGGTGCGCCCGGCGCGCACCGGCGGCAGCGGGGCGGGACGGGGGGTCAGTTCCACCGCCCAGGTACGGGTCGCCGCCCACGCCGCGAGGCCCGCGCCGGCCACGCAGAGCAGCACCGCGTACGTCAGCTCGCGCCGGCCCGCCGCACGGGGTGCGCCGGTGTCGGCGGCGCTCACCGGGCCGGCCTTCCGTCCGCGACGGCGCGGCTCCGCCGGGCCGCGCGCCCCGTCCTCACCGGGCGGCCCGCAGGGTCTCGGCGGCGGCGATCGCGGCGAGTACGGCGGCCGCCTTGTTCCGCGTCTCCTGCTCCTCGGCGGCCGGGTCGGAGTCGGCGACCACTCCCGCGCCGGCCTGCACGTACGCGCGCCCGTCGCGGATCAGCGCGGTGCGGATCGCGATCGCCATGTCGAGGTCGCCGCCGAAGCCGAAGTAGCCCACCGTGCCGCCGTACAGCCCACGCCGTACCGGCTCCAGCTCCTCGATGATCTCCATCGCCCGCACCTTGGGCGCGCCGGAGAGCGTGCCGGCCGGGAAGGTCGCGGCGAGGGCGTCGAAGGCGGTGCGGTCGTCGCGGAGGGTGCCGACGACGGTGGAGACGATGTGCATGACGTGGCTGTACCGCTCGATGGTGGCGAACTCGGGCACCTCCACCGTGCCGGGCCGGCAGACCCGGCCCAGGTCGTTGCGGCCCAGGTCGACCAGCATCACGTGCTCGGCCCGCTCCTTCGGATCGGTGAGCAGTTCGGCGGCGAGGCGGGCGTCGGCCTCGGGGCTGCCGCCGCGCGGCCGGGTGCCGGCGATGGGGTGCAGCAGGGCCCGCCGCTGCCCCTCGGCGTCGGTGGTGACCTTGAGGTGGGCCTCCGGTGACGATCCGACGATGTCGAAGCCGTCGAAGCGCAGCAGGTACATGTACGGGCTGGGGTTGGTGGTGCGCAGCACCCGGTACACGTCGAGCGGGTCGGCGTGGGTCGGCCGTTCGAAGCGCTGGGCGAGGACGATCTGGAAGCACTCGCCGGCCCGGATCGCCTCCTTGGCCGCCTCCACCGCCTTCGGGTAACCCCCCTCGGGCGTACGGCAGAGCACGTCGCCGGCGGGCGCCCGGTCGACGGTCGAGATCATCGGCGGGATCGGCCGCGACAGCGCGGTGGTCATCGCGTCCAGCCGGCCGACGGCGTGGTGGTACGCCGCGGCGACGGCGGCCTCCCGGTCCGGTTCGTCGGGTGGCGGCAGGATCGCGTTGGCCACCAGGATCGCCGAGCCGTCGTAGTGGTCGAGCACCACCAGGTCGGTGGCGAGCAGCATCCCCAGCTCGGGCACGCCGAGGTCGTCCTCGGTGAGGGCGGGCAGCCGCTCGAAGCGCCGGACCAGGTCGTAGCCGAGGTAGCCGACCATGCCGCCGGTCAGCGGCGGGAGCCCGGCGTCGGCGGCCGGACCGGCCAGGGCCGCCACGGTCTCGCGGAGCACCGCGACCGGGTCGCCGGTGGTGGGCAGTCCCGCGGGCGGCCGGCCCGCCCACACCGCGGCGCCGTCGCGCTCGGTCAGCGTGGCGACGCTGCGGACGCCGATGAACGAGTACCGCGACCAGGCCAGCCCCGCCGAGCCGACGCCCTGCTCGGCGGACTCCAGCAGGAAGGTGCCCGGGCCGCCGGCCAGCTTGCGGTAGACGCCGACCGGGGTCTCGGCGTCGGCGAGCAGCCGCCGGGTGACCGGGACGACCCGCCAGCGCGCGGCCAGCTCGGCGAAGGTCGCCGCGTCGGGGCTCACCGTGCCGTCGGTCATGCCCGGACCCGCCCGTCGTCCCCGGGGCCCGCGACGCCGGTGACCGGCAGGTCGGTGTGGAAGCACGTGCGCTGCCCGGTGTGGCACGCCGGGCCGACCTGGTCGACGCTGACCAGCAGGGCGTCGCCGTCGCAGTCGAGGGCGACCGAGCGGACGTACTGGTGGTGGCCGGAGGTGGCGCCCTTCACCCAGTACTCGTTGCGGCTGCGGGACCAGTACGTGGCCCGCCCGGTGGTCAGCGTGCGGTGCAACGCCTCGTCGTCCATCCAGGCCACCATCAGCACCTCGCCGGAGTCGTGCTGGCGGACCACGGCGGCCACCAGGCCGTCCGGCGTGCGCCGCAGCCGCGCGGCGACGGCCGGGTCCAGGCGGGAGGGCCGGGCCGGGCCGCCGGCCGGGTCCGGGCTGCGTTCGGCGCCGGTCACCGGCGCGTCAGGTACGGGCACAGTCACCCATTCTCCCGTACGCGCCACGGACACCGTCGGGGGCTCCCGGCGCGGCGGGAGACGCGCAAAGCACGACCGCGGCAGCCCCTTGCCAGCGGGACAGAATCTCACCTAGCGTTGAGTTCAACGGTTGATGAGTTTTTGCGGAGGTGGGCCATGGAGGACGCGATCGCCGTCCGGGACCTGGTCGTGGACCGGGGCGGGCGGCGGGTGCTGCACGGCATCGACGCGACCGTGCCGCGCGGCGCGGTGACCGGTCTGCTCGGCCCGAGCGGCAGCGGCAAGACCACGCTCATGCGGGCCGTCGTCGGGGTGCAGGTCGTCACGTCCGGCTCGGTGACCGTGCTGGGGCGTCCCGCCGGCGTTCCCGAGCTGCGCCGCCGGGTGGGTTACCTCACCCAGGCGCCGAGCGTGTACGCGGACCTGACCGTCCGGGAGAACGCCCGCTACTTCGCGGCGCTGCACGGGCGCGGGGCCGCCGACGCCGACCGGGCGGTGGCCGACGTCGGGCTGAGCGGGGCGGCCACCCAGCTCGTCGGCACCCTCTCCGGCGGCCAGCGCAGCCGGGCCTCGCTGGCCTGCGCGCTGGTGGGCGAGCCCGAGCTGCTCGTGCTCGACGAGCCGACCGTCGGGCAGGACCCGGTCCTGCGGGCCGAGCTGTGGGCCCGGTTCCACGCGATGGCGGCCGCCGGCACCACCCTGCTGGTCTCCAGCCACGTCATGGACGAGGCGGCCCGGTGCGACCGGCTGCTGCTGATCCGCGAAGGGGGGCTCATCGCCGACGACACCCCGGACGCCGTCCGCAGGGCGACCGGCGTCGACGACCTGGAGGAGGCGTTCCTCCGGATGATCCGGGCGAGCGAGGCCGGCACGAGCGAGGCCGGCACGGCCGGGCGGGAGGCGTCGTGAACCCCCGGATCCTCGCGGCCACCACCGGCCGCATCCTGCGCCAGCTGCGCCACGACCGACGTACGGTGGCGCTCCTGCTGATCGTGCCGGCGGTGCTGCTCGCGCTGGTCTACTACATGTTCGTCGACCAGCCGACGCCGCCGGGGCAGCCGTCCGCCTTCGACCGGATCGCGCTGGTGATGCTCGGGTTCTTCCCCTTCATCATCATGTTCCTGGTGACCAGCATCGCGATGCTGCGCGAGCGCACCACCGGCACGCTGGAGCGCCTGCTCACCACCCCGCTGGGCAAGCTCGACCTGCTCTTCGGGTACGGCATCGCGTTCGGCCTGGCCGGCGTCGTGCAGGCGACGGTGGCGTCGGCCGTCGCGTACTGGCTGTTCGACCTCGACACCGCCGGCAGCAGCGGCCTCGTCATCCTCGTCGCGGCCGTCAACGCGGTGCTCGCCGTCGCGCTCGGCCTGTTCTGCAGCGCCTTCGCCCGCACCGAGTTCCAGGCCGTACAGTTCATGCCGGTCGTGGTCGCCCCGCAGCTGCTGCTCTGCGGGCTCTTCGTGCCCCGGGACGAGATGGCCGGCTGGCTCCAGGCGGTCAGCGACGCGCTGCCCCTGTCGTACGCGGTCGAGGCGTTGCAGGAGGTCGGCGCGCACGCCGAACCGACCGGCACGATGTGGCGGGACCTGGCGATCCTCGGCGGCGCCGCCGTCCTGGCGCTGGTACTCGCCGCGGCCACCCTGGGGCGGCGCAGCGGCTGAGCCGGCGGGTCGCCAACAACTCGCGGTACGGCCTGGCCGGCGCCGTCTGGTCCGGCGACGAGGAGCGGGCCCTCGCGGT
>NZ_JBEYSU010000023.1:0-95056 GCF_040704235.1 Micromonospora sp. NPDC047707 | reverse complement strand
AGCCCTCCTCACCCTCGCGCAGCGCGCCGACCGTGGTTTCGACCGGCGCGTCTTCGCCGACGCTCTCGGACAAGCCACTTTGCTCGACCCCCTGATGACTTCGCCCAGTACGGCGTCGCCGGCCGAGCGCTGGACAATCTCCGTAGCCGATTCACCGGATGGCGCCGTGAACTGCTCGGCGAGGAGCAACCCGCCGAAGATGACTCCGCTCCCGACTCGCCGCAGCGATAAGCCTGCACATGCAGGACCCAACGTTCCAGCTGATCTTCGGCAAGCGATCGCAGCAAGGCCCCGAAGCGAGCGGCACACAGAGGTCGATGACAAGAACTCGCAGGTCAGACAGCCTGCGGACACAAGCGGAGCGTCGGGTTAGGAGTCTCCATATGACTCCGGGTGATCTTGTCGGGCAGGGTGAAGCTGCCGACCCGATGGGGTCGCGTCGGCGGAGAGCGGGCCGTTTCAGGCTGCGGCGCGGGCGGTTACTGCCGGTCGGCTGAAGGTTTTGCGGTCGCGGATGAGTGCCCAGAGGACATCGACGCGTCGTCGGGCGAGGGCGAGGATGGCTTGCCGGTGGTTCTTTCCTTCGGCGCGCTTCTTCTCATAGTAGGCGCGGGAGGTGGGGCATTCCCTGGCGGCGGTGAACGCGGCCATCCACAGAATGTGCCGCAGTCGTCGGTGGTAGCGGCGAGGCTGCCGATGGTTCCCGGAGATTGTTCCTGAGTCGCGGGAAACCGGCGCCAGGCCGGCATGAGCCGCGAGTTTAGTGGGGCTGTCGTACTCGGTCATGCCGGCGGTGTGCACCAGCAGTTCGGCGGTGAGCAGGGGGCCCATGCCGGGCAGGCTCCCGATGATCGGCGCGAGGGCGTGCTGGTCGAGCTGTTCGGCGATGAGGTCGTCGACGGCGGCGATGCGTTGTTCGAGGGCGAGGATCTCGGTGGCCATCTGCCCGACGACCACGGCAGCGGCACGTTGGCCAGGCAGGTTCACGGTCTGCTGCCGGGCAGCCGCAACAAGGGCCTCGGCGACCTGGACGGCGTTCTTGACATGCCCGCGACGGAGGAGGGCGGTGATCCGATCGACACCGGCGTGCCGGATCGCCGCCGGCGTCTGCCAACACGCCAGGACCATCATCGGGGCCTTCCGGTTCAGATCCACGGCCCGTTCGAGGGCGGGGCTGATCCCGGTGAGGAGTTCCTGCAACCTGAACAGGGTCGCGACGCGCTGCCCGACGAGATCTGCGCGGTAGCCGGTGAGCACGGTGAGCTCGGCCAGGAGCCGGTCGGAGGGTTCCAGGATCGGGATGTCGGGGCGCATGCGGATGGTCTGGGCGATGACGACCGCGTCGCGGGCGTCGGTCTTGTTCTCCCCGGCGAACGCGGCGGCCATGTGGAACGCGACGGTGCCGGAGACGTAGCGGACCTGGACCTGCCGCCGCCACAGCCGGGTCAGCAGCAGCGCCGACAGGCCGGTGGTGACATCCACGGCCCAGCACACCGGCCGGCCATACGTCGACACCTCCGCCATGACCGTGAGCAGTGCGGTCTCGTCGTTGGCGACCCGGCGGGAGTAGACCAAGCGGCCGTCGCCGTCGACGACGGCCATGTGGTGGTGGGTCTTGCCGATGTCCACGCCGATCCACAGCTTCGCCACCCTCGCGCTCCTTCACTTGATCGGGTTTCTCGGTCGGCCCGTCGTCTGTGGGTTCGGGTTTGCCGGTACCTTCTACCAATGCGATCAGGGTCGCGGGTCTCCATCAGCGGTCTACCGAATCTCGCAGACGACGAAGCGGCGGGTGGCATCTCCTACCGTGAGCCAAGCGATCTCGACGAAACACACGCAGCCATACCCACCGCTCCCGGGCATCAGGGTCTACGGCTGTTGGTGCCGCGCCCGTTCAACCCGGCGCGCCCGCGGAGCGAGAAGTGGGTGGCACCTCGAGGCTCAGCCACGATCACGGCGGAACACACACAGCCATCCCCACTCCCGGCCCCGCGGGCACGGCAGCGTCAGCCTGTCGCCGTTGCCGGCCGGCACCACGGACACGATGTGCGAGCCCGCGTGTCAACGCCGGCCGAAGGTTCCACGCGGCGTCGACAGGCTGCCCGCTCCCGGGCGTGGAAGCGTGCAGCCGGGCAGGCGACGGGCCTCAGGGAGATCGTCCGCGGACTTCGGAGGCTGGATCAGCACGAGGCCGACGCGTGCCGGCGTTCGGCGGAGCGGGTGAGCAATTGCCTGACGATCTCCTGATGGGTCCTAGGCTTGCCGGTCAGGTTGACCTTTGTCCTGGCCGGTCCGCGGGCGGGCGGGCCGGGATCGGCGTGTCGGGCGGCTCGTTCTCGCATGGGAAACTCTCGCTGTGAGCTCAGGTGTTCCCCGGACGATCAAGGCAGTCGACACGTCAGAGTTGATCCGGCTCGACACCGAGGCGATTCATTGCGGACTGAACCGCAATTCACGGGGCAGGGTGGTTGGCGGAGTTCGCCGATCCAGCAGCGGTGCACTATCTGTGGCCGGTACTGGTGCACCGGTTGGGGCACCGGCCTGAGTCTTCGCCGCACTGGCGGTGCATGCTGCTTTTGACGGTGCGAGACGGCCAGCAGATCTTTTCCCTGCTGGATGTTCTGCCCGCCTCGTTCGAGGATCTACCCGAGACGCTGGATGCGGCCACGAAGGCCAAGATCGCCCACCGGCTGGAGCATGAGGGCCTGCTGACGCAGGCGCAGTGGGCCGACCTCAACCCCTGATCCGGGTACTGCTTGGCGGTGATATACGGCGGCTGATGTAGGGCGGCGAACCGTGCGGTCAGGTGTCGAGGCCTGCGAGGTTGAGGCGTTCGAGCAGGCTGGGCTTGCGGGCGTGCACCGCCCGTAGCTCGGCCAGCCGGTGTCGGAACGATGAGCTGTCTCCGTCGCGTTCGCCGAGGTCGTGCAGGTCGACGAGGAGTTGTACGGCGGTGTCGTACTCGCGGGGTTTCTTTGTGGCGATGAGTTCGTCGACCCGCTGCCAGGCGGCGGGTTGGTCGACTGCGAGGGTGTCGAGGTGTCGTTGCCGGGCTGCTGCGGCGGACCGTTCGCGGCGAGTCCGGTCGCGTTCGCGCTGCTCGGCGTCCCGTCGTTCCCTCTCGGCGCGCAGGTCCGCGGCGGTGGCGAGTAGTTCTCCGGCGGTGCGGGCGGCCGTCGGGGTGGACGCGTCGGTGGGGTGTGCGTCGCGGTAGCGGCGCAGCAGTCGGCTGCGTAGGTGGCTGTCGCCGCCGGTGATCAGGTCGGTCAGGATGGCGTCCTTGTCTGGGGCGGGCAGCCCGACGACCCAGGTGCGTAGTTGCGCGGCGGTCGGTTCACCGGAGGCGGCCGGCGCCGACCCGGCCGCTGCGGCCGCGATCAGGTCGGGGTCGAGGCGCAGGAACTCGGCTACGGCGGTGAGGGCCGCGTCGAGGGTACCCAGTCCGGCTGGGACGGGCGGTTCGGGCTCGTCGTCGGCGATCTCCTCGGACTGTACGCAGCGGAGCCAGGCCAGGTAGAGCAGGCGCAGGTCGCCGGCGGCGAGGCCGGCCCGGACCGGGATGATGGAGGCGAGCAGGCCGTGGCCGTCGAGGTCCCACTCGTCGGTGCCGTCCTCGTCCTCGTCGTGGAGGTCGATGATGACGTGTTTGCCGGCGGTCCAGGCGGACGCGCTGTCACTCTGGCAGTACCGGGCGACGGTGGCGGGGTCGAGCACGTTTTTCGGTAGCCGCAGCATGAGCTGGTGGGTGCCCCAGTTGGCCAGGTACAGGTGTGCGTCGAAGTACCGTTCCATCAGCGTGCGTGGGTCGCCCTTGAAGTTGCCCCACTCGTAGGTGTTGACGAGGCTGGTGGCGGTGATGTCGGCCCGGGTGGACAGCGACCGCAGTTCGGCCTGCTCCCGGCTGGTGAGGGGCCGGTCGACGGCGGTGAATTCGTAGTACTGGTACTCGCTCACGGGGGCCTACCTTCCGGCCCAGTGCCGGTAGGCCTCGATCCACGCGGCGCCGTCCGGCGTAGGGGTGGGTAGCGGCAGGTCGAGCAGGTCGATCCTCTGCCGGTGGCGGCCTCGGGCGCAGACCGCGACGATGCTGTCGGCGGTCAGGTCGATCTTCCGCACGGTGACCTCGACGCCGATGACGGTGGTGGTGAACGGCACCGCCAGGTGCTCCTCAATCATGGTGAACAGGCCGGTGAGCTGTTCGTCGTCTCCGTACGCGTCGACGGTGGCTTCCTCGATCATCGCCTCCAGCGCGGCGTTTCCCTTCGATGCCATCGGCGGAGGATAGCGGACCGGTGTCGAGGTGTTCGGAGCCTGATGCGCGAGGATGGTCGGCATGGGTTCGGTGGCCGAGTTCGTCGATCTTCGGCGGGAGGTGGAGCGGTTACGGGCGGAGAACGCCCGGCTGGCGCGTCTGCTGGAGCTGCGCGGCCAGGACACGACGGCGGCGCCGGAGCAGTTGTCCGCGCCGGTTGAGCCGCCAGGGCTGGTCACCATGGCTTCGCCGGCGCAGGACAAGCTGGTGCTGTTCGCCGACCGGTTCCGGGCCCGGGTCGACGTGTACGCCGTGCGGTGGGAGAACGCCCGTACCGGTGCTGCCGGGTGGATGCCTGCGGTCGCCGGAGGCTGGCGTAAGGGTATGGACCGGCGCGGTGCCACCTACCTGCCCCGCACGACGGAGGTCGTCGCGGCGCATCTCGTCGGCGACGTGTTCATGGGCCTGTACCCGCTGATGCCCGGCAACACCTGCCACTTCGTCGTGGCCGACTTCGACGGGCCGACGGCGATGCTCGACGCCCTCGCCTACGTGAAGGCGGCACGAGCCAGCGCGGTGCCCGCCGCGTTGGAGATCTCCCAGTCAGGCCGCGGCGCCCACGTATGGGTCTTCTTCGCCGGCGCTGTTCCCGCGGCCACCGCGCGCGCCGTCGGCACGGTCCTGCTGCGTGAGGCGATGGTGCTGCGCGGGTCGATGGACCTGCGCTCGTACGACCGTCTCTTCCCCAACCAGGACGTCCTGCCCGAGGGTGGCTTCGGCAACCTCATCGCCGCACCGCTACAGGGACGCCGCCGCAAGGACGGACTGACCACGTTTCTCGACCTCGGCACCCTCGAGCCGCACGCGGACCAGTGGGCGTTCCTGTCGACGCTGGACCGGCTCAGCCCCGGCGACGCCGAACGGATTGCCCGGCAGGCCAAGCAAGCCGCCACCGGTGCCGACGTCGCCACGATGAGCCGGTCCGCCGCGACCCAGGTCCACCCTCCGCTCCCTCCGGTGGTCCACGCGGAGGTAGGCGCCGGGCTGAGCATCGACGCCAGACAGCTCACCCCCGCCGCACTGGCGACGTTCAAACACGCCGCCGCCATGGCCAACCCGAAGTTCTACGAGCTGCAGCGACTCCGCAAGTCCACCTGGGACACCCCACGCTTCATCCAGGGCTACGACCTCACCCTCGATGACCGCTTGGTCCTCCCGCGGGGCCTGCGGCACACCATCACCACGATCGTCGAGCGCGCCGGATCCCGGCTGGCAATCACGGACGCACGAAACCCCGGGACCGAGATCGACGCCGCGTTCACCGCCGAACTCACCAGCAGGCAGGCCAACGCGGTCGGCGCGCTTCTCGCCCACGACGACGGGATCCTGGTCGCCCCACCGGGCTCCGGCAAGACCGTCATGGCCTGCGCCGTGATCGCCGAACGCAACACCTCCACCCTCGTCCTCGTCGACCGCAAAGCCCTCGCCGACCAGTGGCGCACCCGCATCCAACAGTTCCTCGGATTGAGGCCGGGGCAACTCGGCGGCGGCCGACGCAAGCTCACGGGCACGGTGGACATCGCGCTGCTGCCCTCCCTCGCGCGGCGCGACGACGTCGCCATCCTGACCCAGGGGTACGGGCACGTCATCGTCGACGAATGCCACCACCTCGGCGCCGCCGCGTACGAGCACTCGGTCAAACGGATCGCCGCGCAGTTCTGGCTTGGCCTCACCGCCACACCTACACGACGCGACGGCCTCGGCCAACTCGTCACCTGGCAACTCGGACCCGTCCGGCACACCCTGACCGACGAGGAACAAGGCACCCTCGCCGCAGCGATGCACGCCGACGCCGGACCCCGTCGAGCGCTGTTCATCCACGAGACCACATTCCAGCCCGGCGACGTCGACCTGGACGCGCCCGGCGCGCTCGCCGAGGTACACCGGCGACTGGCCCTCGACGAGCCCCGCAACACCCAGATCGCCGACGATGTCGCCGTAGCCCTGACCCGCGGTCGCAACTGTCTCGTCCTGACCCGACGGGTCGCCCAGGTCGGGGCACTCACCGCTCTGCTCGCCGCACGCGGACACCAGGCACTCGTGCTGCAAGGAACGATGAGCACCAGCGAACGGCGGACCGTCGTTGACGGGCTCGACGGCGCCAAGACCGGCGACGGCCTGCTCGTCATCGGCACCACACCGTTCATCGGTGAAGGCTTCGACGCCCCCGCCCTCGACACCCTCTTCCTCGCCGGCCCGATCTCCTACGACGGCCTACTCGTCCAATGCGCCGGCCGCGTCATCCGCGCCGCGCCCGGCAAGGACCTCGCCGAGGTCCACGACTACCACGACCCGGCCTCACCCATCCTCGCCGCCTCGCTCCCACGCCGTATGCCCGGATATCGGGCACTCGGGTTCACGAGAACATGAGTGCATCCGATCGCGATCACCACGACTGGTTGCCGCCGGTCACGAGATACGACCAGACGCCAAGCGTGCTGGGCCTAGCGTAGTAGGCTAAGGGTGTGGGCCGGTTTTCCGAGGACGAGCTGCACGCGGTTGTCTCCCGGTACGAGGCGACGAGGGCGGCCGCGTTGACCGAGCGGGACGAGCAGCTGCGGGCGTTTCACGCGGCCGGGTGGCGGCCGGTGGATCTGCAGCGGGTCACCGGATACAGCCGGGAGACGATCCGTCAGGCGCTACGACCGGAGGTTCGGCGGGCGACCAACATCAGCCGGCGCAGGACATCACCCCGACCGCCGGCGGACTACCGGCCCTACGGCGACCGGAAGCCATACGTGATCGCCGAAACCCTCGCCGCAATGCACGGCCCGACCGACGGCACGGTGACGCTTCCGCGTCATCTCGACTGGTCCGGGCACGCCGAGTACGACCTGAGCCGGGCCGCACGCCTGGCCAGCATGTACAAGGTGGTGCTCACCGAAGCCAGCACGGTCGAAGATCTCAACGCCTGGCTCGACGCCGAACTCCTCCGGCGGCTCTGGCCCACCCTCTGGCTGCCACCCCAGCTCCGCCAGCGCTGGGAGGACGCCTTCCCCGAACTCGCCGCCACCCGCAGCGATGCGGCATAGCGGTGGACCCCTTCCACGAACGCCTCGCCCGTACCGGACTCGCGGCGGCCGATCGATACGGCTTCGCCCTGGCCGGCGGCTACGCAGTCCAGGCCGCCGGACTTCTCGAGCGGCCCAGCGAGGACGTCGACCTGTTCACCGCCTGGGACCGCCGCGACGAGTTCACCGCCGCGGTCACCGCCGTCGTACACGCCTACCGAGACGACGGCCTCACCGTCGAAACCGAGCGCCAGTACGACACCTTCGCCCGGCTGGCCGTCACCGACGGTAGCCGGGTTTCCAAGGTCGAACTCGGCGTGGACTGGCGCGCCAACGAACCGATCCTCATGGCCATCGGACCGGTCCTGCACCCCGACGACGCGGTCGCGAACAAGATGAGCGCCCTCTACGGGCGAGCGTTCGCCCGAACTTCATCGACATCGACGCCACCCTCCGATCCGGCCGCTACACCCGCGACGCCCTCCTCACCCTCGCGCAGCGCGCCGACCGTGGCTTCGAACCGCGAATCTTCGCCGACGCCCTCGGACAAGCCACCCAGCTCGATCGGATGACTTCGCCCAGTACGGCGTCACCGGCCGAGCGCTGGACAATCTCCGAAGCCGATTCGCCGAATGGCGCCGCGAACTGCTCGATGAGGAAGAAGGATGACTCGGCTCCCGACTCGCGGCAAACGTTAGGCCTGCACCCGCAGGACCCACAACGTTCCAGCTGATCTTCGGCAAGCGATCGCGGCGAGCCCGCGAAGCGACCGGCACGCAACGGGGGACGATTGGGAAGCCGCAGGTCATCGGCCTGCGGACACCGACGGAGCGTCGGGTAGGAAACCGATGCTCTATCCCCTGAGCTACGAGGGCGCGAGCGCCAAGTCTAGCGACCTGGGGGTTCACCTGGGGCGGCAGGGAGTGCCCCACGTTCACCCCCATCACCCGCACCGCCGTTCTCCCAGCCCAGGACCACACCCGAGCACACGAACCCTTCCCACTCCCGGCCCAGCGGACACGGCAGCGCCAGCCTGCCGCCGTCGCCGGCAGGCACCCGCCGGTGCAGTCCCAGCGCTGCAGATGCTGGCGTGCCGCCGCCGCGACCAGCCGGGGCGTTGCGGATCTGTCTGGCATTCGAGGAGTGGTGTGGCATCGGGGTAGCCCCGACCGTAGAAGGCGTGCGGCGTCGCGGTCACCAGCGCCCCGACCCGGTCAGGATGGACCGTCGCCGGGTGACGGGACGTCCTCAGGTGGGGTCGCGTTCGATCCGGAAACCCAGCTTGATCAGAAGCCGGATGGTCCCCTCGATGAGATCCCGGTCGTAGGACTTGTCGTCGTCGTTCAGTTCCTCGTAGGCGACGAGGTTCGGGTGGGTCTTCTCGATGTCGTTCCGAACCTCGCCGTACCTCCAGCCGTCCGCGAGCCGTTTCGCGGCCCAGATGTCGTGCGCCTGGCGGGAGAGCGTCTCCTGTTCCTTGCGCACCGCCTGCGGCACCTCGATTCCGCTGGTGTCAATCGGCTGCGGCTGCCACACCGAATGCCCCCTCGTCTGCCGCGTCCGTGCGCGGCGGTCGCGGCCAGTGCGCCGAGACTAGCCGGCTGACGACGACGAACGCCCGCTCTGCCGCCGTCCCCCGGGCCGTATCGTCCGCGTCGGGCGGCGCGACACCGACGACCGCGCTGAAGTGGCTGATCCGCCCGTACGTCCGGAAGTCCTCCAACTGCTCGACCGTGTCCACCGACAGCACGCCCACCGCTACCGCGTCGGGCCACGTGTCCAGCACCGGGGCGAAGGCGGGGGCGTCCGGCGCGTGCACCACCTCGTCACCGACGGTCAGTGTCCCCCGTACCACCGATGGCAGCCCCTCCGCCGATGCCGCGACACCCGGATCGGTCGGGTAGTCCCGGTGCAGACTGGGCACGAACGAGCTGTCCACGCTGAACCGGTGGAAGCCGCAGATCCGGTCCGCCACCACCACGCCGGCCGGCACCACGGCCGACGCGGTGCCGAGCAGCACGACGTGCTCGGGCCCGAACGCCTCGACGGCCGCGCGCAACGCTTCCCGGCCGCCGTCCGCGCCGGCCCGGCAGAGCACCAGTTGATAGCCGCTGCCCTGCTGACGGGACACCGTGCCACCGAGCCAGTCGAAGCGGTTGGGGTGCTCGGCCGTGCCGACCACCGGGGACGGTTCGCGCAGCATGCGGGCCGCCGCAGCGTACTCCGTCGGGCCGGTGGCGAGCACGACCACGTCCACGTCCGGCGCCGTCCGCCCGCCAGCCACGGTGATCTCGATGCGGGGGCGGCGCCGCCGGTCGGTCAGGTCGGTGAGCGCCCGGTCCACGTCGTCGACGATGCGCCGCACCCGTGCCGTGTCGCTCAGGTGCATCATCGAGGTGCCCTGGATCGGGACCGTGGCACCGGCGTCGTGGTCGAGGAAGTACGGCAGGACCCGCATGCGCCGCTGACCGCTCAGCTCCAGCGCGATGTCCATCTCCTTCCTGCACCACATGCTGTTCAGGTAGTGCCGGCTCACCAGCGGCACGAAGATCCGGCACTCACCCACCTTGGCGAGCAGGCGGTGCTCCCACGCCTTGCCACGCGGTAGGTCACTGTTGAACAGGTAGTGGAAGTGCTCGACGTTGCGCAGGTCCAGTTCCTGGGCGATGAGCTGCGCGAGGTCGTTGTCGCCCTGGGCGCTGCTGAGGAAGACGGGGCCCTGGTCGCGGCCGAGACTCCACACGTACCGGCGGGCCTCCTCCAGGCCGGCGAACTGGAGCCGGGGCATCTGCAGCCGGCCGATCTCCCGGCCCAGCTCCGGCAGCAGCACGTCCAGGTCGGACCACCAGATGGCGTGCCGGTTGACCGCGCTGGACGCCTGCAGCGCGTGGCTGACCGCGAGCCGGGGCAGTTGCCGGATCGCGGTGTCGTCGGCGCGGTGGCACACCAGCCGGACCGTCGGCACGCCACGGGCCTGGAGGAACGGCAGCACCCAGGACGGTGTCCGTGGGTCCAGGACGTCGAGGAGGACGAAGTCGTACCGGTCCAGCAGGGTCGCCGCGCCCGCGGCGTCGACCTCGTCGCGCAGCAGGGCCTCGGAGATGTTGTCCACCTGCCAACCGGCCTGGGAGATGAGCCGGCGCAGCTCCGGTTCGGCCGCCGCGTACTCGGGGGTCGGTGGGAGCATCAGCGCGGCGGCGCCCAAGGGGCGGTCCACCTCGTCCGTGTGCTCCCGGGCGCGGGCCACCAGCTCGTCGAGAGCGTCCAGGGGCATCCGGTACGCGGCGAGCCGGTTGCGGTTGAACGGACGGGCCAGGTCCGCGCCGATGAAATGGCGCGCCGGAATGTTGATCTCCGGGATTACCAGCCTCGGCCGGTTCGCCAGTACCGCCATCCCGTACTCGTGCACCGCGAACGGCGAGCAGCGGTACTGCGGCTGGTTTTCCCGACGGGTGACCACAGCGACGAAACAGGCGGTTCGCCGCATCATCAATTCAAGGTGCATCGTGGACAGGGTCGCCGAGCGCGGGTCGACGGCGAGCGCGAACCGTTCCGACAGCGCCTCCAGAAAGAAGTCGGTCACCCGCCGGTCCAGGACGTCGTAGCTGTGGCTGAAGTAGGCCGCCGGGCGCTCGTCGAGCATCTCTGGTCTCCTGTGACGCCATAATCCGACAGATCGTCCCAACATCAACGACGCTGGAATCGGAGTTATGCTTAGGTTAACCGCCGCGCTTTGTGAGGAACGCGCGCGTTTTTTGATCAAGGAGCGGCAACGTGCCCGATCGCCAGCGGAACGTCGAAATCCTCTCCGAGCAGGTGCTCCTCACAACCCGGATCTTCACCATCCGGGAAGCCGAACTCCGTTACCGCACCTATGGCGCGGACCGCTCGTTGTCCGGCGACTGGAGCAGGGCGGTCACCCTCGTCAACGCCGACCGCGGCGACTCCGTGGCAGCGGTCGTCGTGGACACCACGCGCGACGAGCTCGTTCTCGTCGAGCAATTCCGGTTCCCGACCCTGGGACACGGATCGGGGTGGTTGGTCGAGCTGGTGGCCGGAATGGTCGACGCCGACGAAGCGCCGGAGACCGCCATCCGCCGCGAGATCCAAGAGGAGATCGGGTACGACGTGTGCGCTCTGGAAAGGATCGCGACGTTCTATCCCTCGCCCGGAGGATCTTCGGAACGCGTCATTCTCTTCTACGCGGAGATCGACGACAGTCTGCAGGTGAATGAGGGTGGCGGTCGCGCCGACGAGGCGGAGAACATCGCCCGCCGCGCGGTGCCGCTCGGCGATCTCCCGGCGCTGATCGACAGCGGCACGATCCAGGACGCGAAAACCCTGGCCGGGCTGCTCTGGCTGCACCTGAAAAGGTCACGGTCGTGAACCCGCTGCTGCTGGGCGTCACCGGCGCCCTGGTGCTGATCGGAATCCTGCTGCAGATCTGGTTCTCCGACCCACGGCGCGCCGGCCGGCAGGCCGCGATGCAACTGCCGTCGGTGCTGCTCTATGCGGTCGCGGTCTCGCTGCTGATGTTCTCGATCTTCCCGGAATCGTACGCCGACGGTCGCGCCCTCGGTTTCAGCATCGGCGGCGCCGCGGCGTTCGTCCTGGTCTTCACCACCCTCTCCTTCCAGTGGTTGGCCCGCGCCGGCAAGCGCGACGCGCTCGAAGCCGAAGTCCGCCGCGCCGGGCAGGAGGTCGAGCAGCTGAAGCTGCGGCTCACCATCGTGGAGGCCGCAAAGCAGCCCCAACGCCTGCAACGCACGACCCGGACCGTGGCGTTCATCCGGCAGGACCGCCGGCACCGGCTCGGCATCATCACCGGCAACATCGCCAACGTC
The DNA here is from genome assembly GCF_040704235.1 of Micromonospora sp. NPDC047707. Lineage (NCBI taxonomy): Bacteria > Bacillati > Actinomycetota > Actinomycetes > Micromonosporales > Micromonosporaceae > Micromonospora > Micromonospora sp. NPDC047707. The sequence goes on along the minus strand of NZ_JBEYSU010000023.1, from coordinate 82,889 downwards.
ACCGGCGTCGACGTCTGGGTGAACGCCGAGAACACCCAGATGGAGATGGCCCGCCCGACGGAGCCGACCATCTCCGGCACGATCCGTTACCGGGGCGGCCGCCGTGACCCGGCCGGCAACCTGGTCGACGACCTGATCTACAACGAGCTGCGCGAGGTGGCGCTGCGCACCCCGGTCGCCCCCGCCACGGTCTTCACCACCTCCTCCGGCACGCTCGCGGTGGACAACGGCGTCAAGCGGGTCCTGCACGTCGCCTCGGTGGACGGCTCACCGGGCACCGGCTACCGGCAGGTCGCCGACATCGGCGGCTGCATGCGCAACGTGCTGGCCGAGATGGACCGGCTCAACGCCGGCGGCGACCAGCTGCGTACGGTCGTCCTGCCGCTGCTCGGCACCGGTAACGGCGGTGGTGATCTGGAGCGGACCGCCCAGATCATGGTCGAGGCCGCGCTGGACTACTTCCGGGCGCACCCAACCAGCCGGATACGCACCGTCTATCTGCTCGCCTTCACGGACCTGGAGGAGCGGATCGTCCGCCTGGTGCTGACCGAACACCGCGACATCAGCGGTCTCGAGTCGGCATGACCGTGCTCGCCGACGCGGTCGAGACGATCGCGGAGGCCGGCCCGGCGGGTGTCCTCTTCTGGACCGGGGCCGGCATCTCCCGGGGCGCGCCGAGCTGCCTGCCGACCGGTTGGCAGCTCACCGAGCGCACCTTCTCGGCGCTGTTCCGCCCGTTCACCCTGGACACCGTCCTCGCGTACCACGAACTGCTGGGCTGGCGGCGTGGGTCCATCTGTCCGGCCGAGCCGGCAGGGACCCGGGTGCCCCGGCTGGAGACCGTGCTCGGCGCCGGCGCGCAGCAGAGCCCCGACCTGGTCGGGGAGATCCTCGCCGACGTGCGGGACGCCCGGCCCAACCCGGCGCACAGGTTCCTCGCCGCTCACCTGCACGCGGGCGGGCGGCAGCTCACCGCCAACTTCGACCTGTGCGTCGAACGCGCATTCCTCGAACGGCACGGGCGGTCGCCGCGTCCCGGGCAGATCCACCACTTCCACAACGCCTTCTCCGACGGGTCGGATCCGGCCCGCCTGGGCGCCACCCTCGCGCGCATCGAACGCGGCTTCGACGACAACGACCGGGCGGCGCTCGTCGACCGACTGCGGGGGCCGGCTCGCCGGATCGTCATCGTCGGCTACAGCGGCAGCGACTTCTTCGACGTGGACGTGGCGGTCGCCGACCTCCCGCCGGGCGCGCTGGAAGGCCGGACCGTCCACTGGGTCAACCACTCGTCCTGCGCCTGGCACCGGCCGGTCCCGCAGCGGTCCACCGCCGTCTTCGGCGTTGAGCACGGCAACCCGGGCGGTACCCTGCCCGCCCTGGCCGGGCATCTGCGGAGAGCCGGGGCCACCGTCGCGTTTCTCTGCGGGCCGACCACCGAACTCCTCGACGGGCTCGCCGCCTGCTGGGGTTGCGACCCGGTGCCGCCGCCGGTCCTGCGGCCACCGCGCGCCGTCAGCGTCGTCGTGGACGACCGACGCCGGCTGGCCGGTACCTTCCTGTTCTTCCGCGCGGTCGGTCTCGTTCCCGAGGTCCGTCGGCTTCTTCCGGAGGAGCCGGACGTTGCCGCCGAGGAGTTGATCCTGGCTCGATCCGACCTCATGTGGGAGGAGGGTCGGTACGCCGACCTGCGCCGCTGGTGGCGGCGGCAGCCACCGTCGCTTCGCCGCACCGAACGCATCGGGGCGACGCTCTGGGCCCAGGGCCGGTTGCTGCCCGCCTACGCGTGGCTGACGTGGCACCGGCGGCGCGCCTCGAATGAAGCGGAGCTGCGGCTGATCGCCGAGACCGAGGCCCGGGTCATCGAGCACATGAGGCTGGTGCCCGACCTGCGCTGGCTGGGCCGCCGCCTGGGCCGCAACGCCGTCCGCTGGTTGCCGGCACCCCGCCAGCAGGACGGGCTGCACGAATTCCGGCGACTCGCCGACGTCTCCGGAAGCCTGAGGCACTCCACAGCAGCCACCCCTCGGCCGGAGTCCGAGGCGGCCGAGACCCAGGAGTGGTTCCTGGAGGCCGGCAACGTCCACGCGGCCCTCTCCTACCAGCACCGGCGTCTGCGGGACAATCATCGCGTCGAGACGCTCGTCGCCGAGCTGGGCGGGCTCTACCGCGCGCAGCGGCGCCGGGCCGAGATCCTCGGCTCCACGGCGGCGTCCTGGCGGGTGCTCCTGCTCCCTCGGGCCGGGGAGGTGTTCACGCTGCGTGAGGCGGTCGTCGGGTGCGCTGCCGTGCAGTTCGGCGGCTGGCACCGGGTGCGCCTGCTCGGTCGCCTCCTGCTCGACCGGGTCCGGTCCCGGATCAGGCCCAGGGAGGCGGGGTGGGCCCCTCCCCGGTCGTGATCAGGCGGCGCAGGCTGCCGTTGAGGTAGAAGCTCCAGGCGTTGGAGCAGTTGTCGAAGCATTCGAAGCGGGGCACGAGGCCCTCGTGGGCGAACCGGACCACCGTCTGGTCTCCCTGTTCCGCGATGTCGAAGCTGATCTCCGTGCCGGTCCACTCGCTGGGGTTGCTGGCGAAGGTGAGCTTCGCGTCGACCACGCGCCACACGACCCGCTCCCCCGGCACGAGTTCCGTCACCCGCTGCTTGGAGTAGTGGACGTGGGGGGTCAGGTCGCCGGCGTCGTCTCCGGCGTCCGCAGCCAGACGGCGGTGTCGGGCGGCAGCAGGTCGTCGTCGAGCGGCCCGCTGGCGAGCAGCCGCCCGGTGTACGGCGGCAGCGGCACCGCCGTCGTGGAGAGGTTGACCACGCAGGTGAAGCCGGGGTCGCGCCGGAACGCGAGCACTCCGTCCGGGGCGGGCAGCCAGGTCATCCCGCCGTCGCCGAGCGCCCGCTCGGCCCGGCGGGTGGCGATGGCGGCCCGGTACAGCTCCAACATCGACTGCCCGTCGCCGGCCTGCGCGGCGGCGGTCCGGTCCTTCCAGTCCGCCGGCTGCGGCAGCCACGGCGTCGCGGTGGCGTTGTCGGGGCTGAAGCCGAACGGCGGCGTCTCGCCCGACCAGGGGATCGGCACCCGACAGCCGTCCCGGCCCGGGTCGACCCCGCCGGAGCGGACGTGCATCGGGTCCTGCCGCAGGTCGTGCGGGATGTCCTCGACCTCCCACAGGCCCAGTTCCTCGCCCTGGTAGACGTAGGCGGCGCCGGGCAGGGAGAGGGAGAGCAGGGCCGCCGCCCGGGCGCGGCGGGTGCCGAGTTCCAGATCGCTCGGAACTCCCTCGCGCTTGGTGGCGAAGCTGAACGTGGTGTCCTCCCGGCCGTACCGGGTGACGTGCCGGGTGACGTCGTGGTTGGAGAGCACCCAGGTGGCCGGGGCGTCCACCAGGGCGTGGGCGGTCAGCGTCGTGTCGATGCAGGCGCGCAGCGCGTCCGCGTCCCAGGCGCAGCCGAGGAAGTCGAAGTTGAACGCGGCGTGCAACTCGTCGGGGCGCAGATAGTTGGCGAACCGCCGGTGGTCGGGGAGCCACACCTCGCCGATCAGCGCCCGGTCGCCGGGGTAGCTGTCGGTGATCCGCCGCCAGCTCCGGTAGATGTCGTGCACGGCGTCCACGTCGACGAACGGGCTCGGGCCGTCCGGCGTCGCCTCCGGCAGCGTCGGGTCCTTGGCCAGCATCGCCGCCGAGTCGATCCGGATGCCGTCCACGCCCCGGTCGAGCCAGAACCGCAGGATGTCCTCGAACTCGGCGCGTACCCGGGGGTGGTCCCAGTTGAAGTCCGGCTGCTCGGGGGCGAAGAGGTGCAGGTACCAGTCGCCCGGCGTGCCGTCCGGGTTGGTGGTCCGGGTCCAGGTGTCGCCGGCGAACGGGGAAACCCAGTCGGTGGGCTTCCGCGCGCCGTCCGGGCCCCGTCCGGGGTGGAACCAGAACAGCTCCCGTTCCGGCGCGTCCGGGCTGGCCAGAGCCGCCTGGAACCAGGGGTGCGCGGCGGAGCAGTGGTTCGGGACCACGTCGACGATGGTCCTGATGCCCAGCGCGTGCGCCTCCGCGATCAGCGCCTCGACCTCGGTGAGGGTGCCGAACACCGGATCGATGTCGCGGTAGTCGGCCACGTCGTAGCCGGCGTCCGCCATCGGGGAGGGGTACCAGGGGCTGAACCAGATCGCGTCGACGCCGAGCGCGGACAGGTAGCCCAGCCGGGACCGGATGCCGGCGATGTCGCCGATGCCGTCACCGTTGCCGTCGGCGAAGCTACGTGGGTACACCTGGTAGATCACGGCTTCACGCCACCACGGACCACTGTCTGCTGCGGACACGGGCACCTGCTTTCTGCGTCGGTACGTCGGCGGGTTCGCCGGGGCTATCCCTTGAGGCCGCCGGTGGTCAGGCCGGACATGATGTTGCGTTGGAAGAGCAGGAAGAGGATGACGGTCGGTATCGCGGTGATCACGGACGCGGCGATCACCACGTTCATGGGCGTGCCACCGGCGAAGGCGTAGATGCCGACGCTGACCGTCCGCGTCTCGGGCGACGGCATGACCAGCTTCGGCCAGAGGAAGTCCTTCCAGACCGCGGTCACGGCGAAGATCGAGACCACGCCGAGGATCGGGCGCGACATCGGCAGGATGATCGACCAGAGCGTGCGCAGCGGTGTCGCCCCGTCCATGAGAGCCGCCGCCATCAGGTCCTCCGGGATCGAATCGAAGAACCGCTTCAGCAGAAAGATGTTGAACGCGTTGGCGACCAGCGGCAGCCAGATCGCGAACGGCGAGTCGAGCAGGCTGAGGTGCAGGATCGGCAGGTCGATCACGGTCACGTACTGCGGGACGATGAGGACCATCGCCGGGATCATCAACGTCGCCAGCATCAGGCCGAGGATCGCGTTGCCGAACATCGGTCGCAGCTTCGACAGGGAGTACGCCGCGGCGGTGTCGAGGACGAGTTGGAACAGCACCGCCCCGGCCGCGTAGTAGAACGTGTTGAACAGGAGCTTGGCGAGGTCCAGGTTGTTCCACGCGTCGGCGTAGTTCCGCCACTGCGGGTCCTGCGGGAACAGTGACGGCGGGGTCTGCGCGATCTCCTGGCCGGACTTGAGCGCGCCGGTGACCATCCAGTAGAGCGGCCCGAGGAAGACGAGCGTGAACCCGATGATCACGACGGCGAGCAGCGTCCAGTAGATCGCCCGGCCGCGCCCGCGTCGGAGCTGGGCCTGGGAGATGAGGGTACGGGTGCCGGAGTCCTGTGCCATGGGTCGTCCGTCCTAGTCCTGTTTCGCGGTCAGTCGCAGGTAGCCGGCGGAGAAGCCGGCCAGCACCACGAGCATGATCACGCCGAGCGCCGCAGCGCCGTTGAGGTCGTTCTGGAAGAACCCGTGCTGGTAGATCAGGTACGCCACCGAGGTGGCCGAGTCCTCCGCACCCGCGCCGTTGGCGAGGATCAGTGGCTCGATGAAGAGCTGCATGGTGGCGACGATCTGGAGCAACGCCAGGAGCGCGAGGATCAGCCGGGTCTGCGGGATGGTCACGTGCCGGATCCGCCGCCAGATCCCGGCACCGTCGAGCTCTGCCGCCTCGTAGAGTTCGCCGGGGATGTTCTGCAGCGCCGCCAGGTAGATCAGCACGGCGCCGCCCATGTTCATCCAGGTCGACGCGATCACCATTGCCGGCATGGTCATCTCCGGTGACTGCATCCACTGCGACGTCGGCAGGTGCAGGGCCTTGAGGATCGCGTTGAAGAGCCCCGCGTCGCTGGGGTCGTACGCGTAGAACTTGAAGAGGTAGAGCGCCGAGGCGGGCGGCAGCATCACCGGCAGGTAGACCAGGATCCGCAGGTACCCCTTGGCGTGACGGAGCTCGTTCAGCAGGATCGCCACGAAGAACGGCACCGCGTACCCGAGGACGAGCGCGAGGATCGTGAAGTGGAACGTGTTCTTCCAGGCGGTCCAGAAACTGGGGTCGTCGAGGATCCGGACGTAGTTGTCCCAGCCGACCCAGGTCGTCTCGCCCCGTCGGGTGCGCTGGAAGCTCATGACGACGCCGCGGACCATCGGATACCAGGCGAAGACCGCGAAGCAGAGCACCGCACCGATCAGGAACGCGTGCCCGGTGAGGTTGTCCCGTAGCTTGCGGCCGAGGCTCGTACGCCGAGGCCCGGCCGGGGACGGCGGCGCGGGACGAGCCGCTGTTCCGACGGTCCCCGGGGCGGAGGTGATCGCCAAGGCAACTCCTGGTGGGTCGGTGACCGACAATGCGGCGCGGACGGTGTGGGGGCCGGCGCTCCGGCCCCCACCCGAGCGAATCAGCTCTCGGCGGCGAGGAGCTGGTTGACCTTGTCCTCAGCCGTCCTGAGCAACGCGTCGATGTCGGCGTTCGGGTTCGTCAGCACCCCGGACATCGCCGCGTCGAGCACCGCGTAGATCGCCTGCGCGTTGCGCGGCTCACCCTTGATCGGCACCGGGTTCGCCTCGAAGATCGCGAAGTTCGTGGTGTCGACGTTCGCGTTCGCCTTGCGCAGGTCGAGCTCCTGCTTCTGCGCGTCGCTACCGGCCGCGAAGAGCAGCGGCTGGGGCAGCCCGACGGGGTAGTTCTGCGGCTTGGCCCGGACGTAGTCGAACTGGCCCGTGCCCGGCGTCAGCTTCTGGTACGCAATCCACTTCAGACCGGCCTTGACCTGCTCCGGGGAGAGGCCCTTCTTGAAGAAGTAGCCCTCGCCACCGCCGAGGGTCGCCTTCGCCGGGCCGTCCTGGCCGGGCAGCGGCCCCATCGCCCAGTCCTGGAACTTGCCCTGGAACTGGCTGACGATCGCCTGGGTGGTGTCCGGCGCGCCGATGAACATGCCCACCTTGCCCGCGGCGGCGTTGGTCAGCAGGTCACCCCACTGGAGCAGCTGGCGGCTGCCCATGCTGTTGTCGCCGTACCGCATGTCCTTGAGGTTCTGCAGGACCTGCCTGCCCATGGCGTTGTTGAAGTCGGCCTTCTTGCCGTCCGGCGTCAGCACCTGACCGCCCTGGGAGTAGAGCAGCGAGGTGAAGTGCCAGCCCCCGGTGTTGCCGGCGCTGTACTCGGCGTACCCGGCGATGCCGTTGCCGATCGCGGCGATCTTCTTGGCGGCCTCCCGGACCTCGGGCCACGTCTTGGGCGGGTTGTTCACGTCGAGCCCCGCCTGCTGGAACAGGACCTTGTTGTAGACCAGCCCCATCGAGTAGTTCTTCACCGGGACGGCGTAGAGCTTGCCGCCGTCGCTGAACACCTCCTTGAGCGCCGGGTCGACGCTGTCCCAGGTGGGGATCGTGTCCTTGGTGGCGTACCCGGTGATGTCCATCGCCTGGCCGGAGTCCAGCACCTGCTGGAGGTCGGTCATGTAGCCGTAGAACACGTCGGTCACCGTGCCGCCGGCCAGGCGGGCGGTGAAGTCCGGCGGGTTGTTGCACTGCTCGCCGACGCTGACGCTCTTGATGACGATGTCGGGGTTCTGCCGCTGGAACTCGGCGACGTCCTCGTTCCAGTTCTGAAGCAGCTCTTTCTGGGCGCCGACCGGCTGGCAGTCGACGGTGATGGTGACCTTGCCGCTCGCATCGTCGGTCGCGTCGTCGCTCTTCGTGGAGCAGGCGGTGAGGGCGAGCCCCAGGCCGGCCGCGAGCGCCAACGCCGCGGCCTTCCGGTACTGCGGTACGGACATCTGTCCATCCCTTCGGGAACGAGGTGTCTCCGTGAAGTTCGCTGATCCGCGGTGATCGCCACCGCCGCGTGTCCTGCTACTGATCGGTTCCGCCATGCGCCCTGACGCGCGGTAACCGCTCCAGGGCCCGATGTGAGTGGAGTCACTGTAGCGAGGCGAACTCATTTCAGCAAGATTTCGATCTGGGACTGAAAAGATGCGACTGTAGCCAGAGAGCGTGCGACGGGGGGCTGGAAGTGGGCCGTTCCTCGTCGGACCACGACGAAACGGCCGCCGACCACGAGCAGCGGTCGACGGCCGGAGCGTCGTTCAGCGGCGGGGAGGCGGTCTCCGCCGGGTGCCGGTCAGGGATCGGCGCGGCGACCGGCGGCCGCGCCGGGAAGTGCGGTCAGCGAGACCGGGACCGGCCCGGGCCCCCGCCGGGGACGGGCGCGGTGGAGCCGCGCACCACCAGCTCGGGCTCGAAGAGCAGCTCGTCGGCGAGCACTCCGCCGCCCTCGATCTGGGTGACCAGCAGGTCGACAGCCGCCTGACCCATCATCTCGATCGGCTGCCGCACCGTGGTCAGCGGCGGGTCGGTGCAGGTCATGAACGCGGAGTCGTCGAAGCCCACCACGGAGACGTCGCCCGGGACCGCGCAGCCGAGCCGGCGCACGGCACGGACGGTGCCCAACGCCAGCACGTCGCTGGCACAGATGACCCCGGTGACCCCACGGCGCACCAGCTTGGTGGCCGCGACCCGGGCGCCCTCCATCGAGAAGCTGGTCCGCTCCACTTCCTGGCCCCCGTCGGCCCAGCGGGCGATCCGCGCCATCGCGGCCAACTTGCGCTGCGACGGGACATGGTCCTCCGGGCCCAGCACCATACCGATCCGCTCGTGGCCCAGCGAGCGGAGATGGCCGTGCGCCTGCTCCACCGCCACCGCGTCGTCGGTCGACACGCGGGGGAAGGTCAGCTCTTCCACGCCCGCGTTGACCAGCACGACCGGTAGCTTCCGGTCGGTCAGCCGCCGGTAGTGCTCGTGCGACGCGTCGCCCAGCGCGTACGACCCGCCGGCGAAGATGATCCCGGAGACCTGGTGGTCCAGCAGCATGTCGACGTAGTCCGACTCGGAGACACCGCCGATGGTGCGCGCGCAGAGCGCCGGGGTGAAGCCGCGCTGGGCCAGCGAGCCGGTGACCACCTCGGCCAGCGCCGGGAAGATCGGATTCTGCAGTTCGGGGAGCACCAGCCCCACGAGCCGGGCCCGCTCTCCGCGCAGCTTGGTGGGGCGTTCGTAGCCGAGCACGTCGAGGGCGGTCAGCACGGCCGTCCGGGTCGCCTCGGACACGCCTCCACGACCGTTCAGCACCCGGCTGACGGTCGCCTCACTCACGCCCGCCTTCCGGGCCACATCGGTCAGCCGCTTCGTCACCGTTGAAAGGCTACGGCAAACAGCCGAAAGATTCGAACGGGGGATCTCGGCAGCGGCACCGGCCGAGCCGGGCCGGTCCGCCGCCACAACTTAATAGAAAAGTTTGTGAACAGTAATGCTACAGTGAGCATCGTCGATGCGCGCTCCGCGTCGTCGACCCCGTGGATCCTCAGGAAGGAGCGATCACATGTCGAGACTGCGCACCCTGCTCGCGGTGGCGGCGCTCACCGTCGCCGGTGGACTGGCGGCGATCGTCCCGTCGACCGCGGCGTCCGCCGCCGCCTGCGCGACCCCCTGGCAGTCCTCGGCCGTCTACACCGGTGGCATGCAGGTGTCCCACAACGGCCGCAACTACCAGGCGAAGTGGTGGACCCAGAACGAGGCCCCGCCGGGCACCACCGGCGTCTGGCAGGACCTGGGCACCTGCGGCGGCTCCACGCCACCGCCGGGCGGGACCTGCAACCACCCGAACTGGGTCGCCGGCACCTGGTACCCCGCCGGCAGCATCGTCCGGTACACCAACGGGCAGTACTACATCGCCGAGCACGACAACCCGGGCTACGACCCAACCATCAGCACCTGGTACTGGAACCCGTACACCTGCGGCAGCCAGCCGCCCACCGGCAACCCGCCGCCCCCCAACCCCGGCGGCTTCGTGGTCACCGAGGCCCAGTTCAACCAGATGTTCCCGGGTCGGAACCCGTTCTACACGTACTCCGGCCTCGTCGCCGCCCTGAGCGCCTACCCGGCGTTCACGAAGACCGGCAGCACCACCGTGCAACGGCAGGAGGCCGCGGCGTTCCTGGCGAACGTGCACCACGAGACGGGCGGGCTCGTCCACATCGTCGAGCAGAACACGAACAACTACCCGCACTACTGCGACCGGAGCCAGCCGTACGGCTGCCCCGCCGGCCAGGCCGCCTACTACGGGCGCGGGCCGATCCAGCTGAGCTGGAACTTCAACTACAACGCCGCCGGCAACGCCCTCGGGCTGCCTCTGCTGACCAACCCGTGGCTGGTGCAGAACGACGCGGCGGTGGCCTGGAAGACCGCCATCTGGTACTGGATGACCCAGAACGGGCCCGGCCGGATGACCGCCCACACCGCGATGGTCACCGGCGCCGGGTTCGGCGAGACCATCCGCAGCATCAACGGCGCGATCGAGTGCAACGGCGGCAACCCCGCCCAGGTGCAGAGCCGCGTCAACCGGTACCAGCAGTTCGTCGGTGTCCTCGGCGTACCCGCCGGAGCGAACCTGTACTGCTGACCAGCGATCCGGGCCCCGCTGCACCGCACCCCCTCGGCGGCGGGGCCCGCACCCGCCCGGCCCCGGCTGGTCACAGCCAGTCGCGACGCTTGAAGACCAGGTACAGGGTGACGCAGACCAGCACCATCAGCCCGAGCGCGAACGGGTACCCGTACCGCCAGTCGAGTTCGGGCATGACCGCGAAGTTCATGCCGTAGACGGTGCCGATGAGGGTCGGCGCGAACAGGATGGCCGCCCAGGCGGACACCCGCTTCAGCTCCTCGTTCTGCTCGTAGCTGGCGGCGGTCAGGCTGCGCATCTCCTCGTTCTGCGCCTGCGTGACCAGGGTGGCGTTGACCGTGAGAATGTTCTGCAACAGGTGCCGGAAGCCGTCGACGCGTTCGACCACCTGGGTGAGATGGTCGGCCACGTCGCGCAGCCGCCGGCGCAGTTCCTCGTCGGTGCCGTACTGGTCGAACCCGGCGATGAGCGCGTCGAGGACGCCGAGCAACGGCCGGGCCGCCCGCTGGAACACGACGACCTCCCGGCTCAGCCCGTAGATGCGGCGGCTGGCGTTGGGGTCGCCGCCGAACACCTGGGTCTCGATCTCGTCGATGTCGTTCTCCAGTCCCGCGACGACCGGGGCGTACCCGTCGACGACCTGGTCGAGTACGGCGTAGAGGACCGCTTCCGGCCCGAGCGTGAGGACCTGCGGCTCGGCCTCCATCCGCCGGCGGACCGCGACCAGGTCGGGCGCCTCGCCGTGCCGGACGGTGATGACGAAGCCCGGCCCAATGAACAGGTGCAGCTCACTGAACTCCACCTCCTCCCGGACGTCGACGTAGCGGGCGGCGCGGAGCACGACGAACAGGGTGTCGCCGTAGCGCTCCAGCTTGGGCCGCTGGTGCGCGTTGATGGCGTCCTCGACGGCCAGTTCGTGGAGTTGGAACTCGTGGGCCAGCGAGTGGATCTGGCCCCGGCCGGGCCGGTAGAGCCCGATCCAGGCCATCGCGTCGCCGAGTTCCTGAAGGCACCGGTACGTGTCGGCGAGGTTCGCCGGCGTGGCGTGGCGGCGACCCCGGAGGTACACGGCGCTGTCGACGAGGCCGCCCCGGCCGGGCGTCTCGCGGCCGGGCTCGTGCTCGTCGAGACGCCGCCCGAACCCCCCGGTCGAACGGGACCATCCGTTCCCGCCCATGCCCCTCCCGGATGTCCCGCCCCGACCGGCCGGGGATCCCCGCTCCGGGACCACTCAAACCGGGGCGTGGTCAGGGCCGGAACCGGTAGCCCATGCCGGGTTCGGTGATGAGGTGCCGGGGGCGGGCCGGGTCGTCCTCCAGCTTGCGCCGCAGCTGGGCCATGTACTGGCGCAGGTAGTTCGTCTCGTTCTGGTACTCCGGCCCCCACACGTCGTGCAGGAGCTGCCGCTGGCTGACCAGCTTGCCGGGGTTGCGGAGCAGCTTCTCCAGCACACCCCACTGGGTGGGGGTGAGCTTGACCTCCGTGCCGTCGTCACTGGTCACCGCGTGGTCGGCCAGGTCGACGGTGTGCCGGCCGACCCGCACGCTGGCGCTGGCCGGCTCGGTGCCGGCACCGAGCCGCCGGGTGACGGCACGGATCCGCGCCAGCAGCTCGTCCACCCCGAACGGCTTGGTGACGTAGTCGTCGGCGCCGGCGTCGAGCGCGGCCACCTTGTCCTCGCTGCCGGCGCGGCCGGAGAGCACGATGATCGGCACGGTGGTCCAGCCGCGGAGGCCGCGGATGACCTCGATGCCGTCCAGGTCGGGCAGGCCGAGGTCGAGCACGACCAGGTCGGGCGGATGGCTGGCGGCGGCCTTCAGCGCTGCGGTGCCGGTGGCGGCCACCTCGACGTCGTACCGGCGGGCGCGCAGGTTGATGTGCAGCGCGCGCAGGATCTGGGGTTCGTCGTCGACGACCAGGATGCGGGTCATTCCGGTGGCCCTCCGGACGTGCCGGTGTCGGTGGCGGCCGGCAGCCGCAGCACCATGGTGAGTCCTCCTCCGGGCGTGGTCTCCGGGGTGATGCTGCCACGCATCGCCTCGGCGAGACCCCGGGACAGCGCGAGTCCGAGGCCGACGCCCGTCTGGTTGTCCCGGTCGCCGAGCCGCTGGAACGGCAGGAAGACGTGCTCCCACTGGTCCTCGGGAATGCCGGAGCCGGTGTCGATGACCCGCAGCTCGACCTGCCCGGCGTGGGCGCTGCCGGTGATCGTGGGTGGTTGGCCGGGCGGGCTGTGCCGCAGGGCGTTGGCCACGAGGTTGACCAGGACGCGTTCGAGCAGGCCGGGGTCGGCGAGCGCGGCGGGCAGGTGGGCCGGGATGTCGGTCACCACGTCGGCGGCCACCGGCCCGAGCTCGTCCAGCGCCCGGGGGACGGCGTCCTCCAGCCCGACGGCGACCGGGCGAACGCCGAGGGCACCGGCCTGGAGGCGGCTCATGTCCAGCAGGTTCGACACCAGGCGGGCCAGCCGGTCCAGGGACTCCTCGGCGGTGGCGAGCAGCTCCGCCCGGTCCGCCTCGTCGAACTCCACGTCGGGGCTGCGCAGGCTGGTCACCGCCGCCTTCGCCGAGGCCAGCGGCGTACGCAGGTCGTGGCTGACCGCGGCGAGCAGCGCGGTCCGCATCCGGTCGGCCTCGGCGAGCGGCCGGGCGGCGGCGGCCTCCTCGGCCAGCCGCTCCTGCCGCAGGGCGACGGCGGCCTGCGCGGCGAACGCCTCCACGATCCGCCGGTCGGCGGCCTCCAGCCGGCGGCCGCAGAGCACGACGGTGAGCCGGTCGTCCACCGGCACGGCGGTCTCGCCCGACCCGGGATTCGTCGCGGGGGCCTCGCCGACGCTCGCCACGACCCGCCACGCGCCCTCGTCGCGGGCCCGGCCCGGCCGGCCCTCGGTGGCCTCCACCGACTCCAGGACGCTGACCGAGCGCAGCGCGAACGTCTCGCGCAGCCGGTCCAGCAGGGCCGGTAGCGCCCGCTCCCCGCGCAGCACGCTGCCGGCCACGGTGGCGAGGGTCTGCGCGTCGGCCGACGCGCGGGCCGCCTCCCGGGTACGCCGGGCCGCGACGTCGACGATCCAGCTGACCGCGATGGCCACGCCGACGAAGACGGCGAGGGCGAGCAGGTTGTCCACCTCGGCGATGGTCAGCGTGTTGACGGGCGGGGTGAAGAACCAGTTGAGCAGCAGGGAACTCCCGAGCGCGGCGATCAGCGCCGGCCACCGGCCGCCGACCAGCGCGACGCCGACCACGGCGGCGAGGAAGATCAGGATGTCGTTGGTGAGGGTGATGTCCGGCAGCGCCCGGAGCAGCAGCGTGAGCAGCGGCATGCCCAGCCCGGCCAGCGCGAAGCCGAGCATCCGCCGCCGCCGGGACAGCGCCGCCGGCACCCCGGCCGCCCGCCGGCCCCGGCCGGCCTCGGCGTGGGTCACCAGGTGGACGTCGATCGACCCGGACAGCGCCGTCGTGGTCACCCCGACACCGCGTGCGAAGACCTGCGCGAACCGGCCGCGCCGGCTCGCGCCGAGCACGAGCTGGGTGGCGTTGACACCGCGGGCGAAGTCCAGCAGCGCGGCCGGGATGTCGGTGCCGAGAACCTGGTGGTACGTGCCGCCGAGGCTCTCCACGAGCACCCGCTGCCGGGCGAGCTGGGCCGGGTCCGCGCCGGCCAGCCCGTCGCTGCGGGCGACGTGCACGGCCAGCAGGTCCGAACCCTTGCTGCGGGCGGCGACGCGCGCGGCCCGCCGGATCAGGGTCTCCCCCTCCGGCCCCCCGGTGAGCGCCACGACCACCCGCTCCCGCGCCTCCCAGGTGGCCGAGATGCCCTGCTGGGCGCGGTACGCGTCGAGCTGCTCGTCGACCTTGTCGGCGAGCCAGAGCAGGGCCAGCTCGCGCAGCGCGGTGAGGTTGCCGACGCGGAAGTAGTTGCCGAGCGCGGCGTCGATCCGGTCGGGGCGGTAGATGTTGCCGTGCGCCATCCGCCGGCGCAGCGCCTCCGGCGTCATGTCGACCAGTTCGACCTGCTCGGCGGCGCGGACGACGGCGTCCGGGACGGTCTCCCGCTGGGTGGTGCCGGTGATCTGGGCGACGACGTCGTTGAGCGACTCCAGGTGCTGGATGTTGACCGTGGAGAGGACGGTGATCCCGGCGTCCAGCAGTTCCTGGATGTCCTGCCAGCGCTTCTCGTTGCGGGATCCGGGCACGTTGGTGTGCGCCAGCTCGTCGACGACCGCCACCTCGGGTCGCCGGGCGAGCACCGCGTCCAGGTCCATCTCGGTGAACTCGGCGCCCCGGTGGGTCATCGTGCGCCGGGGGACCTGCTCCAGGTCGCCGATCATCGCCGCCGTGTGCCGGCGCCCGTGGGTCTCGACGAACCCGATCACCACGTCGGTGCCGCGTTCGACGCGCCGCTGTGCCTCCTCCAGCATCGCGTACGTCTTCCCGACGCCGGGGGCGGCGCCGAGGTAGATGCGGAGTTCCCCTCGCGCCATCGCAACCCTCCCCTTCCGAAGGAAGGGCCCCTTGTTATCGCCTCTTGTATAACAAGGGGCCCTTCCAATCACCTCAACGGGCGGGGAACTCGCGGTCCAGCGCCAGGTTGAGCTCCAGGACGTTCACCCCGGGCTCGCCCATGAAGCCGAGCGACCGGCCGGTGGTGTGCGCCTCGACGAGACGCCGGACCGCCGCCGGGTCCGCGCCGCGCTCCCGGGCCACCCGCCCGACCTGGATCTCCGCGTACGCCGGGGAGATGTGCGGGTCGAGTCCGCTGCCGCTGGCGGTGACCGCGTCGGCCGGCACCGCCGGTTCGGCCGGAGCGTCGCCCCGGATCGGGGTGACCAGGCCGCCCGCGGCGACGTAGTCCTCACCGGCCCGGGCCGGCTCCACCGGCACGCCCTCGTAGCGGGTGACGAACGGAGCGGCGGGTGCGACCTGGTTGACGCTGACCACCCGGGTGACCGGGCCGGTCAGGCCGTCCCGGCGGAACACCGCCAGCACCGCGCCGACCCCGTCGGTGGTGCAGTACGGGCGCCGCCCGTCGACACCGTTCAGCTCGCCGACGGCCTTGCTGCGCTGGCACACCTGGGTGAGCAGGCTCTGCGTCGACTCCTCCGGGTCGGTGGCGACGGTGTCGACCACGCTCTCCGGGCCGAGGTTGCTGGCGGCGGTGGCGGTGGGGTCGTACCCGTCGCCGGCCGCCGAGGGGCGGGACTGGAAGTAGCGCGGGACGGGGTTGCCGTCCGCGTCGGTGAAGGACTGGCCGATCAGCGCGCTGCCGACAATCCGCCCGTCGGCGGAGACGAGCGACCCGTTCGCCTTGTCGGCGAGGCCGGGAATCCGGCCGGCGGCGACGAGGGCCAGCGGGTACGCCAGCCCGAGCAGCACGGTGAAGACGAGCAGCGCGCGCAGGGCGGCGAGGTGTTGGGCGAGCCAGGCGGGAAGGCGCATCACGAGATCCCTGGGATGAACTGGATGAGCAGGTCGATGAGCTTGATGCCGACGAACGGCATCACGATGCCGCCGAGGCCGTAGACCAGCAGGTTGCGGCTGAGCAGCTTCGACGCGGACGCCGGCCGGTACCGGACGCCGCGCAGGGCCAGCGGGATCAGCGCGACGATGACGATCGCGTTGAAGATGACCGCCGCGAGGATCGCCGACTCCGGGCTGGACAGCCGCATGATGTTCAGCGCGTCCAGGCTCGGGTAGATGCCGGCGAACATGGCCGGGATGATCGCGAAGTACTTCGCGATGTCGTTGGCTATGGAGAAGGTGGTCAGCGCACCCCGGGTGATCAGCAACTGCTTGCCGATCTCCACGATCTCGATCAGCTTGGTCGGGTCGGAGTCGAGGTCGACCATGTTGCCGGCCTCCTTGGCGGCCGACGTGCCGGTGTTCATGGCGACGCCGACGTCGGCCTGGGCGAGCGCCGGCGCGTCGTTGGTGCCGTCGCCGGTCATCGCGACCAGCCGGCCGCCCTCCTGCTCCTTGCGGATCAGGGCGAGCTTGTCCTCCGGGGTGGCCTCGGCGAGGAAGTCGTCGACGCCCGCCTCGTCGGCGATCGCCCGGGCGGTACGCGGGTTGTCACCGGTGATCATCACGGTCCGGATGCCCATCCGGCGCATCTCGTCGAACCGCTCCCGCATGCCGGCCTTCACCACGTCCTTGAGGTGGATGACGCCGAGGGCGCGGGCCGGCTGGCCGGCGGGGTGCTCGGCGACCACCAGCGGGGTGCCGCCGATGCCGCTGATCTCGTCGACGAGCTGGCCGACCTGCTCGGTGGGGTGGCCGCCGTGCTCGCGTACCCACTTCATGACCGCCGCGGCGGCGCCCTTGCGGATCCGGCGGACACCGCCGTCGACGCTCCCGGCCGCGAGGTCGACGCCGCTCATCCGGGTCTGCGCGGTGAACGGCACGAAGGTGGCGTGCGGGATCAGGCCCGGTTCCCGCTCGCGCAGGCCGAACTCGTTCTTGGCGAGCACGACCACGGAGCGCCCCTCGGGGGTCTCGTCGGCCAGGCTGGACAGCTGCGCGGCGTCGGCCACGGTGGCCGCGTCCACGCCCTCGACCGGGACGAACTCGGCGGCCTGCCGGTTGCCCAGGGTGATGGTGCCGGTCTTGTCCAGCAGCAGGGTGTTGACGTCACCGGCGGCCTCGACCGCCCGGCCGCTCATCGCGAGGACGTTGCGCTGCACGAGGCGGTCCATCCCGGCGATGCCGATGGCCGAGAGCAGCGCCCCGATCGTGGTGGGGATCAGGCAGACCAGCAGGGACACCAGCACGATGCCGCTGACCCCGGCGTCGGTGATCGCCTGGGTGTCGGGGGACCCGCCCTGGTAGCCCTTGGAAAAGATCGCGAGGGGCTGGAGGGTCACCACGGCCAACAGGAAGATGATCGTGAGCGCGGCGAGCAGGATGTTCAGCGCGATCTCGTTCGGCGTCTTCTGCCGGTTGGCCCCCTCCACCAGATTGATCATCCGGTCGATGAAGCTCTCCCCGGGCTTCTGCGTGATCTTCACGACGATCCGGTCCGAGAGGACCTTGGTGCCGCCGGTGACCGCGCTCCGGTCGCCGCCGGATTCCCGGATCACCGGGGCGGACTCGCCGGTGATGGCCGACTCGTCGACGCTGGCGATGCCCTCGACCACGTCGCCGTCACCGGGGATGATGTCGCCGGCCTCCACCAGGACGATGTCGCCCTGCCTGAGGTCGGGCGCGGGGACGGCCTCCTCCCGGTAACCGTTGGCCCGGGCGCCCGGCGTCCAACCGATCAGCCGGGTGGCGATGGTGTCCGTCTTCGCCTTGCGCAGCGCGGCGGCCTGCGCCTTGCCGCGGCCCTCGGCGACCGCCTCGGCGAGGTTGGCGAAGAGCACGGTCAGCCAGAGCCACACGGTGACGGCGATCGCGAACACGGTCGGGTCGGTCACCGCGAGCACCGTGGTGAAGCCGGCGCCGATCTCGACGATCAGCATCACCGGGTTGCGCCACAACGTACGCGGGTCGAGCTTGCGCAGGGCGTCCGGCAACGACCTGATCATCTGCTTCGGGTCGAGCAGGCCGCCGCCGACCCGGTCGCCGTGGGTGGCCGGTGTGCCGGCGGTCGCCGCGTCGGCGGTGCCGTGCGGTGCCGGCGTGGAGGTGGTCATGTCCTTCTCTCTCATGATGGTCACAGCCCCTCAGCAAGGGGTCCGAGCGCGAGCGCGGGCAGGAAGGTCAGCGCGACGAGGATCACCGTGACGCCGACGACCATCCCGACGAACAGCGGCCGGTAGGTCGGCAGGGTGCCCTCGGAGGCGGGTACCGGCTGCTGGCGGGCCAGCGAGCCGGCCAGGGCGAGCACGAAGATGATCGGCAGGAAGCGGCCGAGCAGCATGCACAGGCCCAGCGCGGTGTTCCACCACGGCGTGTTGACGGTGATGCCGGCGAACGCGGAGCCGTTGTTGTTGCTCGCCGAGGTGAACGCGTAGAGCACCTCGGAGAGGCCGTGCGGACCCACGATGAGCGCGGTCGAGTTGTTGCCGGTGGCGAAGGCCGCCGCCGTGCCGGTCAGCACCAGGGCCGGGGTGACGAGGAAGTACAGCGACGCGAGCTTGATCTCGCGAGAGCCGATCTTCTTGCCGACGTACTCCGGGGTCCGGCCGACCATCAGGCCGGCGACGAACACGGTGATCACGGCCAGGATCAGCAGGCCGTACAGGCCGGCGCCGACGCCACCGGGCGCCACCTCGCCGAGCATCATGTTGACCAGCGGCATCATGCCGCCCAGCGCGGTGTACGAGTCGTGGAACGAGTTCACCGCGCCGGTGGAGGTGAGCGTGGTGGCGGCGGCGAAGGTGGCCGAGTTCGACACGTCGAACCGGACCTCCTTGCCCTCCAGCGCCGCGCCGACCGCCTGCGGGACGGTGCCGTCGCCGGCCAGCTCGAAGGCGTTGGTCAGGGCGATGCTGGCGATCGCCAGGATCGCCATCACCGCGGCGATCGCGTAGCCCTGCCGGTTCTGGCCGACCATCCGGCCGAAGACCCGGGGCAGGCTGAACGGGATCACCAGGATCAGGAAGATCTCCAGCCAGTTGGTCCACCTGGTCGGGTTCTCGAACGGGTGGGCGCTGTTGACGTTGTAGAAGCCGCCGCCGTTCGTACCCAGTTCCTTGATGACCTCCTGGCTGGCCACCGGGCCACCGGTGATGGTCTGGCCGCCGCCGGTCAGGGTGGTGATCTCGGTGCCGGCGGAGAGGTTCTGCACGACTCCGCCGGCCATCAGGGCCAGCGCGCCGAGCACCGAGAGGGGCAGCAGGATCCGCAGCGTGATCCGGGTCAGATCCACCCAGAAGTTGCCGAGGTCGCCGGTCCGGCGGCGAGCGAAGCCGCGGACCAGCGCGACCGCGACCGCGATGCCCACCGCGGCGGACACGAAGTTCTGCACTGCGAGACCGGCCATCTGGACCAGGTGGCCCATGGTCGACTCACCCGAGTACCACTGCCAGTTCGTGTTGGTCACGAACGACACCGCCGTGTTCCACGCGCCGTGGGTCAGCACCGGGTCGAAGCCGAGCGAGAGCCACAGGTGGTTCTGCAGCCGCATGAATCCGTACAGGAACAGGATCGAGACGGCGGAGAACGCGAGCACGCCGCGGGCGTACACGCCCCAGGACTGCTCCGCGGCCGGGTCGACCCCGACCAGGCGGTAGATGCCCCGCTCGACGCGGGACTGCCGCTGGCCGGAGACCACCCGGAACATGTGGTCGCCGAACGGCTTGTGGACGGCGACCAGCGCCACCACGAGCGAGAGGATGAACAGCACACCGGCTGTCGTCGTGGTCATCAGAAGCGCTCCGGGAACAGCAGGGCGACCACCAGGAAGACGGCCAGGCCGATCGCCAGCACCAGGCCGACGACGTTGACGGCGCTCACAGCTTCTCCACGCCCCTCACCACGAGGGCGAGCGCCGCGAACAGCGCCATCGTCACCAGCACGAACACCACGTCAGACACGTCTGACTCCTCATCGCGGAACGAATCGTCACGGCCGCCTTCCGGCCGCGCCGAGCCATTCCAACGCCGGGTGGACCGCGCCGGCACGGTCCATAACGCGACCATGACGGGGGTACGGGATTTCTTGACGCGGTTTTGACGCCCGCCGCTGATCACGTGAAGCGGGTCACGCACCGGCGCGGGAGGGTCGCCCGGACCCGGCGGTCGGCCGCATCGGACCGAAGGCGCGGCGGACCAGGCGGTTCGCCTCCTCCTGCTTCAGGCCGGTGGCGACCAGCAGGTCGCTCACCGTGGTGCGGACCTGCGCCACCACGACGGCTCCGGAGAAGCCCACGCCGGCCCGGTAGGCCTTGCCCGCCTCGCCGACCGCCCGCACCAACTGTTCCCGGGCCCGCTGGGGCTCCGCGCCACGGGTGAATTCGCGGCGCAGGACCCGCACGGCCTCGGCGAGCGAGGCGACCGCGGGCGGCATGGCCTCGGGGATCGACTCCCCGTCCTCGATCAGGGTCACGCTGCGCCGGATCAGGGTTCCGCTGTTGCGCATCGCGCGGTCGACCGGTTCCACGGCGTGGACGTACCGGTCGATCGGACCGTCCCGCCTGCCCCAGCGCACGGGCGAGAGGCTGCTCGCCTCCCTCGCCGCCTGCGCCGCCTCGGTGAACGCGCCGATCTCCTGCTTGTTGTCACGCAGCCGGTCCAGGGCGGCCTGGGCACGGCCGGCGTCCCGTTCGCGAAGCGCGGTCGTGGTGGCGTCGAGCTGCTCGGCGAGCAGGTCCAGTGCCGGCCCGCCGGCCCGGTTGATCACCCGCAGCGGGTTCAGCGGCAGCAGCACGGTGGTGACCACCAGCGCCACGGCGCCGCCGATCAGTGCGGCGTAGAAGCGGGGCAGTTCCAGGTCCGGCACCGACGGCGTGAGGGTGCCGATCAGCACCGCCGTGGCCGCCGCCTGCACCACGAAGGCCGGGCTCCGGCCGAGGAACCCGGCGACCAGGATGGCCAGGACGACGATCAGGGCGAGCTGCCACGGGCCCGTGCCGACCAGGTAGAGCAGGGCGTCGCCGACGAGGATGCCGATGGCCACCGCGAGGATCAGCTCGATCGTGCGGCGCAGCCGCTGGCCCACCGAGGCGGCCAGCGTGACGACCGCGGAGATCGGTGCGAACAGCGGCTGCGGGATGTGCAGGAGGTCGTCGGCTACCCACCAGGACAGGCCGGCGGCCAACCCGGCCTGGGTGGCCAGGCCGAGGCCGGCGCGGACCCGGCGCAGCCGCTCCGGGACCGCCGCGACCGAGTGGTGGAACACGCGGGCCACCGCCGGGGCGTCACGGTCGGTGGGCTCCGGGCCGCTGCCTCCTCTCGGCGGACCGGCGTCGGGCATGGCCGCGCCTACCCCGTCCCCGGCCTTGCAATCCCCCGCGGTGGGCCCATTCCCGGTGGGTCGGCGACGGGGGTCAGCCGACGTGGATGCCGGGACGGCGGGCCGGGTCGTGCTCCACCTTGCGGAGGATCTCCCGGACCACCGGCGGGGTGTCGCCGCGACCGAGGATCAGGTACCGCAGCAGATGGGCGACGGGGTTGCCCTCGGACCACTCGAAGTGCGCGTGCGGCCGGACGCCGGTGGCGTCGCGCAGTGCCAGCAGGATCGCCGCGATGGCGTTGGGCACGGCGGGACTCTGCACCCGGAGCACCCGGTGCCCGCCGACCGTCAGGCCGCGCACCCGCAGGACGTCGCTGAACTCCGACGGGTCGATGACCTCCACCTCGAGGAACAGGACGTCGGCGGCGCCGGGGACGGGGTTGATGCCCCGCTGGGTGCGTTCCTTGCTGTGGTACACCGCTCCGCTGACCACGTCCGGCCGGTGGGCGATCAGGTCGAGGCGACCGTCGAACTCGATCGACTCGGTGACGAAGCGGCGGGCCGGCCCGTCGAACTCGATCCGCTCGGCGCGCAGCTCGGTGGTCCGGGACACCCGGGACACGAGCGACACCACGACGATGCCGGCGATGAACATCCCGGAGATGGTGATGCCGTCCGGTTTCTCGATCACGTTCTCGACGAGCGCGTACAGCAGGACGAGGGTGAGCAACCCGAACCCGGCGGCGGCGACGCGCTGGCGCCGGCGGGCGGCGGAGATGGTCACCGCGACGGCGGCGGAGACCATCATCGCGAGGATGCCGGTGGCGTACGCGCCGGCCTGCGCGTTGACGTCCGCGCGGAACACGACCGTGATCGCGATGCTGACCAGGGTGTAGACCATCACCACGGGCCGCACCGCGCGGCCCCACTCCGGCGCCATGCCGTACGAGGGCAGGTAGCGCGGCACGATGTTGACCAGCCCGGCCATGGCCGACGCGCCGGCGAACCACAGGATCAGCACGCTGCTGATGTCGTAGACGGTGCCGAACGCCTCGCCCACGTACTCGTGCGCCACGTACGCCAGCGCCCGGCCGTTGGCCTCCCCGCCGGGCCGGAACTCGTCGGCGGGGATCAGCACCGTGGTGACGAACGTGGTCGTCACCAGGTACCCGCTCATGATGAGCGCGGCGGTGGTCAACAGGTTCCGGGTGTTGCGGATCCGCGCCTCCAGCCGGGCCCGCTCGTCCGGGCCGTCCCCCCGCACCAGCGGCATCATGCTCACCCCGGTTTCGAAGCCGGACAGGCCGAGCACGAGCAGCGGGAACGCCAGCAGCGCCGGACCGAGCACGCCGCCGATCCCCCCGGTACCGGCGGTCAACGTGTCGGTCCAGCCCGCGAGCAGGGCCGGATCGCGCGTCATCTCCGCCAACCCGACGGCCACGATGATCGCGTTCAGCAGCAGGAAGACCGCCACCAGCGGGATGGCCACGCCGACCGCCTCGTTGAACCCGAGCAGGAACACGCCGCCCAGGATCAGCAGGAGGACCACCGTGACGAGCACGGCAGCGGTGGTGCCGTGCGGGAACCCGTCGGGGAGGATCGGATTCTCCAGCAGATGCACCGTCGCGTCCGCCGAGGACAGGGTGATCGTGATGATCCACGACGTGGCCACGAAGCCCAGCAGCACCAGGACGAAGACCTTGCCCTTCCAGAACGGCAGCAGCCGTTCCAGCATCGCCACCGAGCCCTGCCCGTGCGGGCTCTCCCGCGCCACCCGCCGGTACATCGGCAGGACCCCGAGCAGCGTCAACGCCACGATCAGCAGGGTCGCCAGCGGGGACAGCGCCCCGGCCGCGAGGGCCGCGATGGCCGGCAGGTACGACAGGGTCGAGTAGTAGTCGACACCGGTCAGGCACATCACCTTCCACCAGGCGTGGGGCCGGGCGTGCGACTCGCCGGTCTCCGGACCCGCCGGCTGGACCTGGTGTTCCAGCAGCCACCGGCCGAGCCGGCTGGCGGCCGGCGCCGCGACCCGCGGCGTGTCCACGCAGGCCGGCAGCCGCAGCGGGCCGGTCCGGGAGCGCCGGCCGGCGTCGGCCACCGGAACCATCGGCCCCTCCGCCGCCGTCCGCTCACCAGACAACGGCGCGGTCGGCTCGTCACCGGGGTTCATCCACGCCTCCGTCCCGTTCCGCCGACGTGCTGGGGCGCACCCGGTCCGGTACGCGGACGGCGCCGCCGGCCCCCCGCACCCGGTACGCAGCCGAAAGCGCACCTGAAGCGGATCGTAAGCGGGCTCTGGCACTGTTCCGGGTGTCACCAGAGAGAAGGCACCGAAGCCAGGAGGAAACACCATGCGCCGGATCATCAACTCGACCTACCTCACCCTCGACGGCGTCATCGAGAACCCGGCGTGGACCATGCCGTACTTCGACGACGAGGCCTCCGCCTTCGCCGGTGAGCAGACCGACGCGGCCGACGCCCTGCTCATGGGCCGCCGCACGTACGACGGCTTCGCCGCCGCCTGGCCGAACATGGACGAGAGCGACCCCACCACCGGCGCGAAGTACTTCAACAGCGTGAAGAAGTACGTCGCCTCGACCACGCTCACCGACCCGGAGTGGAACAACACCGAGGTGCTGGCGGGCGACCTGATCGAGGCGGTCACCCGGCTGAAGGCCACCGAGGGCCGGGACATCCTGATGTACGGCTACGGCGTGGTCACCCACGCCCTGGTCCAGGCCGGTCTGGTGGACGAGGTCCGGTTCTGGATCCACCCGGTGTTCCAGGGCGGCGTGTCGGTGAGTGCCCCGCTGGGGCAGCTGCCGACGACGTTCACCCTGGCCGACAGCCGGGTCATGAAGAGCGGCGTCATCATCGCCTCGTACCGGCCGGTCAAGGGCTGACGACGGGCGCGACGACCAGGGCCCGGGCCTCGCCCGGGCTCAGGTCGTGCCCGGCCCGGTACGCGGCGGCGAAGCCGGCCGCACCGAGCACGGCGACGAGGCGGGCGGTCAGCCGGTCGGTGTCGTCCCGCTCCGCCGGCGCGACCGGCACGCCGGAGGCCGCCCGCGCGGCCGCCGCCGCCCCGAGGATGCGCGCCGCCACCGTCGGCTCCGGCACCGCCGAGGCCAGCCCGTCGAGGGCGCCGACCACGTCGAGCGGCGCGGCGATCGTCCCGGCCAGGTCGTACGCGCGGGCGTGCAGCGTGAGCGCCCGCTCCGGCTCGTCGTCCGCGACGGCGCGCCCCAGCTCGGTCAGCACCATCGGCAGGAAGACCGCGTCGTCGCCGCCGTCCTCGACCAGGCGTTCCAGGTGCGTGACGGCCAGGTCGAGCTTGCCGTCGCGGCGCGCGGCGATGCCGAGGCACAGCTCGGCGAAGACGCGGGCCGCCGGTGACCCCTGCTCGACGGCGAGCCGGTGGGCCCGCTCGGCCAGTTCCCGCGCCTGCTGGTGGTCACGGGTCTGCGTCGCGATCCACGCCAGCCAGGACAGCTTGCTGCCGACCTCCGGCCACAGGGCCAGTTCCTCGGCCCACCGCAGCCCCTCGCGGTGCAGCGCGGCGGCGCGCTCGTACTCCCCGAGCAGTTCGGCCCGGCCGCCCACCCAGTCGGTGGCCTGCAACCGGCCCCACGCGTCGCCCAGCTCGGCGAAGCTGGCCGCGGCGCGGCTGCCCTCGCGTTCCAGCGCGACGAGGTCGCTCGCGACGTGGGCCAGCCGGGCGCGCGTCACGTGGACGGCCGCGTCGACCCACGGGTCGTCGCCGGCGGCGCCGGCCCGGTTTAGCAACGCCTCGGCGGCGGCCAGCTCGCTGCGCTCGACCAGGGCGGCGGCCACGAACCAGGTGGCGCGGCTGTCGGCGTACCCGTCGAGGGCCGCCCCGACGTCGGCGGGCGGGACGGGATCGCCCTGCAGCAACGCGAACCCCACCCGCCACACCGCGGCCTCGGCGCGGGCGGCGGCGTCGCCGTCCAGCGTCAGCGCGCGGCGCGCCTCGGACAGCCGGCCGCGCAGGAACCAGTACCAGGTCATGGCGTTGGCGAGGCGCAGGCCACCGCCGTGCGCCAGCGCCGCCCGCAGGTTGGCGCCCTCGGCGTCGAGCCGGGCCAGCCACTCCCGCTGGCCGGCGCCGCGCAGCAGGGGGTCGGCGCGCTCGGCCAGCTCGGTGTGGTAAGCCGCGTGCCGCGCCCGGACGGCGTCGGCGTCGTCGAGGCGGGCCAGCGCGAACGCGGCGACCGACTCCAGCAGCCGGTAGCGCGGCTCGACGCCGGACTCGTCGAGCACCACGAGCGAGCGGTCGACCAGCCGGGTCAGCACGTCGACGTCGGCGTCGCAGACCGCCTCGGCCGCCTCCAGCGTGCACCCGTCGTGGTGGACGGCGAGGCGCGCGAGCACCACCCGTTCGTCGTCGGCCAGCAGGTCCCAGCTCCAGCCGATCACGGCGGTGAGGGTGCGCTGCCGCTCCGGCACGTCCCGCTGGGCGGTGCTGAGCAGCCGGAAGCGGTCGTCCAGCCGCGCCACCAGGCCGTCCACGCCGAGCGCGCGCACCCGCGTCGCGGCCAGCTCCAGGGCCAGCGGCAGCCCGTCGAGGCGGCGGCACAGCTGCGCGACGGCGGGCGCGGTCCGCTCGTCCAGCCGGAAGTCGCGCTGCCGGGCGGCGGCGCGGGCCGCGAACAGCCGGGCCGCGGCGGATCGCCGGACCGTCTCCAGGTCGGTGTCCCCGGCCGGGACCGGCAGGGGGCGTACCTCCCACAGCGTCTCCCCGGCCAGCCCGAGCGGTTCGCGGCTGGTCGCCAGCACGCGCACGCCGCCGGCCTCGCGCAGCAGGCGGGCCACCAGCGCGGCCGCCGCCTCGATCACGTGCTCGCAGTTGTCGAGCACCAGCAGCGCCCGCCGGTGCCGGAGCGCCGTCACCAGGTGGTCGTCGGCCGCCACGCTGGCCCCGGCGACCTCGCGTACGTCGAGCGTCGCGCGGACCAGGTCGGCGACGCCGGGCCCACCGGGCCGTAGCGCGGTCAGGTCGACCAGGTGCGTGCCGTCGGGGAACGACTGCCCCCGGGCGACCTCGGTGGCCAGCCGGGTCTTGCCGACGCCGCCCGGCCCGACGAGCGTGACGAGCCGCCGGCCGGTCACCAGCTCCCGTAGCTCGGCGAGCGCACCGGCGCGGCCGACCAGCTCGTCCATCGGCGCGGGCAGGCCGGCGTGGACCGGCGCGGGCAGGCCGGCGGGCCCCGGCGCGGGCGGGTGGGCGTCGGCCGGCGCGGAGGTCAGCGTCGGATCCTGGTCGAGGACCCGCCGGTGCAGCGCCACCAGCTCCGGCCCGGGGTCGAGGCCCAGCTCGTCGGCGAGGCGACGACGCAGGTCGGCGTAGCTCTCCAGGGCCTCCGACTGGCGGCCGGCCGCGTACAGGGCGCGGATGTGCAGCGCCCGCAGGCCCTCGCGCAGCGGGTGCCGGGCGACCAGCTCCGCCAGGTCGGCGGCGACCAGCGCGTGCTCGCCGCCGGTCAGCCGGGCCGCCGCCAGCTTCTCCTGCACCACCAGCCGGGCCTCGGCGAGGCGGGTGGCCTCGGCCCGTACCCACTCCTCGTCGGCGACGTCCGCGTACGGTTCACCCCGCCACAGCCGCAGCGCCTCGGTGAGGCTCGCCGCGTCGTCGGCGGCGGCGAGTTCGACGAACCGGTCCGCGTCGACGGCCCCGGTGCGCAGCACGTACCCCGGCGCCCGCGACTCGACCAGGTCCCGCGCGCCGGGCTCGGCGTCGTCGAGCGCCTTGCGCAGCTGCGAGACGCGCACCTGCAACGCCCCGGCCGGGTTCGCCGGTGGCGCGTCACCCCAGACGTCGTCGATCAGCCGGTCGGTCGAGACGACCCGGTTGCGGTTGGTGAGCAGGTCGGCGAGGAGCGCCCGGACCTTGGCGCCCGGCACGGTGACGGGGTCGCCCGCGTCGGTGGTGACGGCGAGCGGCCCGAGGACGCCGAACCGCATGCCGGCCACCCTACCGGGGGTGCCCGGAGCGCCCCCGGAATTACCGGCGCGGGGAACGATTCCCGGCGATAGTCTCCGGACTCATGTACCGCAGCGTCCCGAGCCAGGTCGACCTGCCCGCGCTCGACCACGAGATCCTGCGCTTCTGGCGGGAGAACGACGTCTTCGCGCGCAGTCTGGAGCAGTCGCGGGGCCGCCCGGAGTGGGTGTTCTACGAGGGGCCGCCGACCGCCAACGGGATGCCGGGCGCCCACCACATCGAGGCGCGGGTCTTCAAGGACGTGTTCCCCCGCTACCGCACGATGAAGGGCTTCCACGTCGCCCGCAAGGCGGGCTGGGACTGCCACGGCCTGCCCGTGGAGCTGGCCGTCGAGCGGGAGCTGGGCTTCACCGGCAAACGGGACATCGAGGCGTACGGCGTCGCCGAGTTCAACGCCCGCTGCCGGGAGTCGGTCACCCGGCACACGGACGCCTTCGCCGAGCTCACCGAGCGGATGGGCTACTGGGTCGACATGGCCGACGCGTACCGGACCATGGACCCGGAGTACATCGAGTCGGTCTGGTGGTCGCTCAAGCAGATCTTCGACAAGGGTCTGCTGGTCGAGGACTTCCGGGTCGCGCCGTGGTGCCCCCGCGACGAGACCGGCCTGTCGGACCACGAGCTCGCCCAGGGGTACGAGACGGTGGTCGACCCGTCGGTCTTCGTCCGTTTCCCGCTGACCTCCGGCCCGCTCGCCGACCGCGCGTCGCTGCTGGTGTGGACCACCACCCCGTGGACCCTGCCGTCGAACGTCGCGGTGGCGGTGCATCCCGACGTCCGTTACGTCGTCGCGACCGACGGCGACGAGCAGCTCGTCGTCGCCGAGCCGCTGCTCGCGTCCGCGCTCGGCGACGGGTGGGACCTCACCGGGGAGTCCTTCCGCGGCAAGGAGCTGGACCGGTGGACCTACCGGCCGCCGTTCACGCTGGTCGACGTCCCGGACGCGCACATCGTCGTCCTGGCGTCGTACGTGACGACGGACAGCGGCACCGGCCTGGTCCACCAGGCGCCCGCCTTCGGCGCGGACGACCTGGCCACCAGCCGCGCGTACGGCCTGCCGATGGTCAACCCGGTCCGCCCCGACGGCCGCTTCCAGCCGGACCTGCCGCTGGTCGGCGAGCTGTTCTTCAAGGCGGCCGACCGGCCGCTGGTCGAGGACCTCGCGGCCCGGGGGCTGCTGTTCCGGGAGGTCCCGTACGAGCACAGCTACCCGCACTGCTGGCGCTGCCACACGGCGCTCATCTACTACGCCCAGCCGTCCTGGTACATCCGGACCACGGCGGTCCGGGACGCGCTGCTGCGGGAGAACGAGCGGACCAGCTGGCACCCGGCGACGGTGAAGCACGGCCGGTACGGCGACTGGCTCGCCAACAACGTCGACTGGGCGCTGTCCCGGCGCCGCTACTGGGGCACGCCGCTGCCGATCTGGCGGTGCCCGGAGGGGCACCTGACCTGCGTCGGCTCGCTGGCCGAGCTGGGCGAGCTGACTGGCACCGACCTGACCGGGCTGGACCCGCACCGGCCGTACATCGACGAGGTGACCTTCGGGTGCCGGTGCGGTGCGACCGCCCGCCGGGTGGAGGAGGTCATCGACGCCTGGTACGACTCGGGCGCCATGCCGTTCGCGCAGTTCGGCCACCCGTACCGGGGTGCCGACACGTTCGCCGAGCGGTACCCGGCGCAGTTCATCTCGGAGGCCATCGACCAGACGCGCGGCTGGTTCTACACCCTCATGGCGGTGGGGACGCTGGTCTTCGACCGCTCGCCGTACGAGACCGTGGTCTGCCTGGGCCACATCCTGGCCGAGGACGGCCGGAAGATGTCCAAGCACCTCGGCAACATCCTGGAGCCGATCCCGCTGCTGGACCGGCACGGCGCCGACGCCGTGCGCTGGTTCATGGCGTCGGTCGGGTCGCCGTGGTCGGCCCGCCGGGTCGGGCACACGGCCCTCCAGGAGGTGGTCCGGAAGATCCTGCTGACCTACTGGAACACGGTGGCCTTCCAGGCTCTGTACGGCCGTACCGCCGGGTGGTCCCCGTCGGCCGCCGACCCGGCACCCGCCGACCGGCCGGTCCTCGACCGGTGGCTGCTCTCCGAGCTGAACATCCTGGTCCGGCAGGTCGACGCCGCGATGGCGGGGTTCGACACCCAGCAGGCCGGCCGGCTGCTGGCGGGCTTCATCGACGACCTGTCGAACTGGTACGTCCGGCGCAGCCGGCGGCGCTTCTGGCGGGGCGACCGGGCGGCCCTCGCCACCCTGCACGAGGCGCTGTCCACCCTCACCCTGCTGCTGGCGCCGCTCACCCCGTTCGTCGCCGAGCGGGTCTGGCAGGACCTGGTGGTGCCGGTCGGCCCGGACGCCGCGCCATCGGTGCACCTGGCCGCGTACCCGGTGGTCGACGAGGCGCTGGTCGATCCGGTGCTGTCGACGCGGATGGCCCTGGCCCGCCGGCTGGTCGAGTTGGGCCGGGCGGCCCGGGCCGACTCCGGGATGAAGGTACGCCAGCCGCTGTCCCGGGCGCTCGCCTCGGCCCCCGGCTTCGCGGAGCTGCCGCCGGACCTGCTGGCGGAGATCGCGGCCGAGTTGAACGTCGGGTCGGTCGCCGCGCTGGGCGGGGCGGGCGACTCACTGGTCGACACGACCGCGAAGGCGAACTTCCGTACGCTCGGCCGGCGGTTCGGCAAGGCGGTGCAGCAGGTGGCCGCGGTCATCGCCGCCGTCGACCCGAATGCGCTCAAGGAGTCCCTCCGGGAGAGCGGTACGGCGACGGTCGTGGTGGACGGCGAGCCGGTGACACTCAGCCCCGACGATGTCGTGGTGACCGAGACTCCCCGCGCCGGCTGGGCGGTGGCCGGTGAGGCGGGGGCGACGTTGGCCCTGGACCTGCACCTCACGCCCGAGTTGCGCCGGGCGGGGGCGGCCCGCGAGGCCGTCCGGCTGATCCAGGAGGCCCGCAAGAGCAGCGGCCTGGAGGTGACCGACCGGATCCGGCTGCGGTACCGGGCCGACCGGGATGAGACGGCGCTGGCCCTCGCGGAGCACCGCGACCTGGTCGCCGAGGAGGTGCTGGCGGCCGACTGCGCCGAGGGCGAGCCGGCCTGGCCGGATGACGTGCCGTTCACCGACGACGCGCTCGGCCTGACCTTCTGGCTCACCCGAGCCTAGGCCGGACATTTCCGGTCAACCGGGATTCGGCCGGGTAGTTGTGGGAACCCCCGGCCGGTGCCGGGGCTTCTGACCAGTCTGCCCTGGCCACCGGGGCTCAGCATCGCGGTGTTCGGCGTCGCCGGCGCGCTCACGGTGGTCGGGAGCATCCGCCTGGTCACCCTGGGCGACACCCTCGCCGACCGGACCGGCTGGGGCGAGGCGTTCTTCGGCGCGGTCTTCTTCGGCCTGGCGACCTCGCTGTCCGGCATCGTGATGACCGCCGTGAGCGCCGTCGCCGAGCAACCGCAACTCGCGTACGGCAACTCCGTGGGCGGTATCGCGGCCCAGACCACCGCCGTCGCCGTGGCGGACGCCTTCCACCGCCGGGTCAACCTGGAGCACGCCGCGGCTTCGCTGTCGAACGTGCTGTTCGGCGCCCTGCTCATCGCGCTGCTCGCGCTGGCCCTGCTCGGGAGCTTCGCCCCGGACGTCACTGTCGGCGGCCTGCACCCGGCCTCCTTCGCCATGGCCGGCGCCTACCTCGGCGGGCTGCACCTGATCCGCCGTTCGGGAACGAATCCGCTGTGGGAGGCCGTGGCCACCACCGAGACGCTGCCGGACGTCCCGCACGATCACGGCCGCCTCGACCGGACCAGCGCGACCGGGCTCTGGGTCCGGTTCGCCGCGGTCGGCCTGCTCGTCTCGGTGGGCGGCTGGGCCATCGCACGGGCCGCCGAGAGCCTGGTCATGGTCACCGGCCTCAGCGCGGGCTTCGTCGGGGCGATCCTCATGGGCGCGGTGAACGCCCTGCCGGAGACGGTCACCGCCGTGGCGGCGGTCCGCCGGGGCGCGCCCACCCTGGCCATCGCCGCCGTCCTCGGCGGCAACAGCCTCGACGCCCTCAACCTGATCGTCGGCGACGCCTTCTACCGCGGCGGCTCGATCTACCACACCGCCGGGCCCGACGAGCTGTTCGTCACCGCCAGCGCCCTGTTCATGACGGCGGTCCTGCTCGGCGGCCTGCTCGTCCGGCAGGCCTGCGGCTGGGGGCGGCTCGGCTTCGAGGGCGTCCTGCTGCTGTCCGGCTACGCCGCCATGACGATCATCCTCGCGGTGTGACCGACGGGGTGGGCGGCACCGGGCGGCAGCGTCGCGCCCGGTGCCGCCCGGAGCCGGCTCAGCCGTCGAGGCGGCGGACCATGTTCATGATCGTCTCGATCTGCGCCCCGCCCTTGATCGGGTAGTTGGTGGCGCCGAGGTAACCCCACCAGTCCCAGCAGCCGTTCGGGTTGGCCGCCGACGTGGTCGCCTGCGGGTACAGCACCACGAGCCGGTTGGTGTCCGCGTACTGGTTGAGGTTGGCCCGGTCCACGAAGGCGGTGCCGACCCGGCCGTAGCCCTGGAGGCAGCCGTGCAGCGCGACGAGCAGCCGGCACGACTGCCCGGCCGCGCAGGACGCCGGGACGTACACGAAACCGGAGCTGTCCATGCTCAGCCCGTTGGCCCAGCCGTTGACGGCGTACGTGTTCTGGCCGAACCGGACGAGCGTCCCGCCGAGCGGTCCCGTGTTGGGGGCCGCCACGCTGCCGAGCAGCTTGCGGAGGAAGGCCCCCTGCGGGTCGGTGCCGCAGTCGTTGAGGAACGGGGCGGCGGTGGCCGTGCAGCCGACGGTCCCGTAGGGGGTCACCCAGGCGTGCCCGGCGGCGCTGCCCGAGTCGTACTGCACGCTGGCACCGAAGTGCTGGTAGTAGCGGACCAGGTCGTCGGTGACCGACCGCTTCACGGTGTTGTCGTTCCCGCCGTGGAAGACGTACACGGGCTGGCCGCCGAGGTTGCCGACCCCGTCGACCCAGCCGTACGACGCCCACGTGCGGGTGTAACTGGTGAGGCTGGGCAGGTTGGTGGGGTAGCGGTTGTCGCCGCAGCCGTACAGCGCCTGGGCGACGTTGTTCTGCGCGCAGTAGTAGGGCCCGGCGGCGAAGACGGCCGCGCCCCGGATCCGCGCCGAGTAGGCGACCTGGAGCTGGGTGGCCAGGTAGCCGCCGGAGGAGACGCCGGCGACGTGGACGGCGGAGATGTTGTACCGGCCGAGTGACCCCGACACGGGTGTCTTCGTGTACGGGTCCGCGGCGGCGGCGACGGGGGCGGGGGACGACAGCACCAGCAGCAGGACGGTGGCGAGGGTGGCGGCGAGTCTCAGCGGTCTCCTCATGACGGCTCTCCTGTCCGCGTACGCCGGCGGGACGGGTAACGGCGCGCCACGCCGGCCGGACGGTGCCGGGTGCCACACCGGCGGGACGGGTGCCGGCGTGCCGAGACCGTAGCGTGACATAGGCCACAGCAGATATCCTCGGCGCCGACACCCACGCGTCCGTCGCCATGTCGCCGGCAGCCATCCGTGCGCCCCGACACGGCGGGCGTGGCGGTGGCGAAGGCGGGGTACAACAGGGCCATGGGCCGCCTGAGCACCTCGCCACCACCGCCGCGTGCCACCGAACTGCGGCGGTGGACGCTGTCCGACGCGACGGACCTGCGCGGGCTCCGCGCGTCCCTGCACGAGGAACTGACCGGCACCGTGCTCGCCGAGGGCGCCGCCCTGGACGAGGTGCCCGAGCTGATCGCGCTGATCGCGACGGAGCTCGCCACCAACGCGCTGCGCCACGGCATCCCGCCGACCATCGTGCGGCTGCTCGCCACCGACGACTGCCTCGTCCTCGACGTCGCCGACCACGACCTGAGCACCGTCCCGGAGCTCGCCGACACCCGGCCGGTCGGCTCCGGCGGGCGGGGCCTCCAGATCGCGCAGAAGCTCTCCCTGGACGTGGGCTGGTACGGGACCGACACCACGAAGAACATCTGGGCGACGTTCCCCCGGACGTGAGCAGGTCGGGCTGAGTGGCCGGTCACGGGACCCGGCATAGACTGATGCCATGAGGCAAGCAACGTGACGGACCCGATGCCACCGCATGGCCACCTCTGCTGGTCGTACGACGACCAGGAGGTCTTCGCCGACGAGGCGGAGCGCCACGTCGCGGCGGGCCTCGCCGGCGGCGAGCGGGTCTGGTTCGTCACGCCGACGCCGACCGGGCCGGTGGCGGAGCGGCTGGCCGGCCTGCCCGGCTTCGCCGACGCGCTCGACCGCGGCGCCGCCGCCGTGGTGCCGCTCGGCGAGACCTACACCTCCGGTGCGGTCGTCGACCCGCCCACCCAGGTCGCCGCGTACGCCGCTGCCACCGAGGCGGCCCTGGCCGCCGGCTTCACCGGCCTGCGGGTCGTCGCGGAGGCGACCGACATGGTCCGCACCGCGAAGCAGCTCGACGCGTTCACCCGCTACGAGCACCAGATCGACCGCTGGATGCGCACCGGGCCGTTCGCCGCGATGTGCGCCTACGACCGGTCCGCGCTGGGCGACGCGACCGTCGCCGCGCTGGCCTGCATGCATCCCGAGAGCAACCAGACCGACCCGCTGTTCCACCTGTTCGCCACCGCTCCCGCCGACGGGCACGCGGCCCTCACCGGCGAGCTCGATCCGTCGAACCACGAGCTGTTCCGCGACGCACTGGAGTGGGCCGACCTGCGCCCGACCGACGGGCGGCTGGTGCTCCAGGCCACCGGGCTGCGCTTCCTCGACCACCGCACGCTCATCGCCCTCCAGGCGTACGCGCGACGTCGGGACGCCACCGTGGTCCTGCGGACGTCCCGCCCGACCCCGGCCC
The DNA here is from genome assembly GCF_040704235.1 of Micromonospora sp. NPDC047707. Classification (NCBI taxonomy): domain Bacteria; kingdom Bacillati; phylum Actinomycetota; class Actinomycetes; order Micromonosporales; family Micromonosporaceae; genus Micromonospora; species Micromonospora sp. NPDC047707. Next base: position 48,819 of record NZ_JBEYSU010000023.1, on the reverse strand, counting down.
GGCTGGCCGACCTGCTCGGGCTGACCGGCATCCAGGTGGAGATGGTGCGATGAGAACGGGGGCGGCGGCCGGGCACACGGGCTACTACCACGAGGCGATCCGCTACGACACCGACGACGAGCTGCTGGCGGTCGTGGTGCCGTTCCTGCTCGGCGGTGTCGAGGCGGGCGAGCCGACGTTCGTGGCGCTGGGCGAGCGCAACGCCAAGCTGGTGCGGACGGCACTGCCCACCGGAGCGGCCGTGGACTATCTACCGGGCGGCGACATGTACGCGCGACCCGCCGCCGCCATCCGGTCCTACCGGCAGCTCCTCGCCGAGCAGGTGGCCGGGGGCGCGAAGCAGATCCGGATCATCGGCGAGGTCCCCGAGGTGGCGCTCGGCGCCATGTGGGACTGGTGGGCCCGCTACGAGTCGGCCATCAACCACGCGTACGACGACTTCCCGCTCTGGAGCATGTGCGCGTACGACACCCGCATCGTCCCGCCCGCGGTGCTGGCGGACGTGGCCCGGACCCATCCCCGGTTCGCCACCCCGGACGGCGGGCACGTGCCCAGCCCGACCTGGACCCCGCCGGAGGTCTTCCTTCGCGAGGACCTGCCCGTCACGCCGGATCCGATCCAGGCGACCCCGCCGATCGTCGACCTGCGCGACCCCACGGCGGCGGACGCCCGCGCCGCCGTCCACTGGGCCGACCAGGGCCGGCTGCCGGTCGACGACCTCGAGGACCTGGTGGTCGCGGTCAGCGAGACCGTCACCAACGCGCTGCGCCACGGCCGGGCACCGGTCCGGATGCGCCTGTGGGCCGCTCCCGACCGCATCGTCGTCACGGTCAGCGACACCGGCACCGGCCCGGCCAACCCGTACGTCGGGCTGCTGCCGGCTGCGAACGGCAACCCGAGCGGTCTGGGCCTGTGGATCACGTACCAGTCGTGCAACCACGTCAGCCGGCACGACGGCCCGGACGGCTTCACCCTCCGGCTGACCGCCGGCGCCCCGTACACCGCGCGCTGACCGTCGCGCCGCGCGTTGATCCGTCGCGCCGCGGGCACGCGACGGCGCGGCGGCTTCCCGCAGGCCACGGCGCCGGGTCGGATCGCGCCTCCCGGTCAGCGCCGGGGAGCCGCGCGGCGAGGGCGGGCCGCACATGCCGTGCCCCGGGGCTCCTGCACGAGGGCGGACGTGGCGGCTGTCACGAGCGACCGGGCCGCACGGACGACCGGAGGTACGGTCGGCTGGCGGCCGGCCCCGTCGGGCGCCCGACCTGTCGAGGGGGAAGCGGCCGTGCCGGACGCCGAGGAGCTGGTCAGCGATGCGCTGGCGGCGGTGCGCGGCACCGACGTACGCCTCGCGGAGCGGCAGCTGGACCGGCTGATGATCGGCGGCACGGACGGCGGACGAGCAGTGGACGCCGCCCTCTTCCGCCGGCTGGTGCGGACCGTCGGGCGTCTCGTGCCGCGTGGCTGGCAGCCGGTCGACCTGGCCCGGATCGCGACCCGCCGGCTGGGCCCGCGCGACGCCGGACTGGTGGTGGACGCGCTCGCCGCGCACCGCCGGGACCTGGCCGATCCGGTGCCGGACTGGTGGGCGGCGCAGCTTCGCGAGCTGGCCGCGACGGTGTGGTGGGACGCGGACGACACCCACCTCGTTGGCTGGTCGGCCCGCACCGGCTCGGACCGCTTCACGGCTCTGCGCGCGGCCGTCGACGCGCTGGCGCTGGTCGAGGGCTTGCCGCCGATCGCGGTGCTCCGGCCGCCGCCCGGCGCGCCGGCGGCCACCACGACCCGTCCGGCGCCCAGTGCTTCCCGGATGCTCGACCGGGTCCGGGCCCTACTGGCCAAGGCCGAGTCGACCACCTTCCCGGCGGAGGCGGAGGCCCTGACGGCGAAGGCCCAGGAGCTGATGGCCCGGCACAGCATCGAGGCGACCCTGCTGGCCGCGCCGGACCCGGCCGACCTGCCCACCGGGGTGCGCCTCGGCACCGATTCCCCGTACGCGGGGGCGAAGGCGCTGCTGGTGCAGGAGGTCGCGGCGGCCAACCGGTGCGAGGCCGTGTGGTCGGACGACCTGGGGTTCAGCACGGTGCTCGGATGGCCGACCGATCTGGAGGCGGTGGAGCTGCTCTACACGTCGCTGCTCGTGCAGGCCACCGCGGCCATGCTCCGGGGGCGGGGCGAGCGGCGGCAGTCGGGCGGCCGGCGGACCCGTGGCTACGACGAGTCGTTCCTCAACGCGTTCGCCCTGCGTATCGGCGAGCGTCTGCGGGCGGCGACCGGGGCGGCCACCGAGGAGGCCGGCCCGGACCGGCTGCTGCCGGTGCTCGCCGCGCGCAACGAGGCGGTGCGGCAGCACCTCGACGCGCTGTTCCCGGGCGTCACCCGGGCCCGGCTCACCGTCCGCGACGCCGAGGGCTGGACGTCGGGCACCGCCGCCGCCGACCGGGCGTCGCTGGGCGCCACGCCGGGCCGCCCGGCCCGGCCGGTCCGCGGCGGCCGGCGCCGCGACCGATGACTTCGGTACGCCCCGAACGTCCACCCCGTATGACTGTCGTGACGTGTCAGATCTCGATCTCTCTGGACGGGTACGTGGCGGGGCCGGACCAGAGCCTCCAGGATCCGCTGGGCCGGGGCGGCCTGCGCCTGCACGAGTGGCTCTTCGCCGCCGGCCGGTGGCGGGAGCAGCACGGGCGGGCCGGGGGTGAGTCCGAGGTGGACTCCCAGGTCGTCGACGAGCTGGTCCGGGACGTCGGCGCGTACGTGATGGGCCGGCGGATGTTCGGCGGCGGTGACGGCCCGTGGGACGAGACCTGGCGTGGCTGGTGGGGCGAGGAGCCCCCGTTCCGGGTGCCGGTCTTCGTGTTGACCCACCATCCCCGGCCGTCGCTGCCGATGGCCGGCGGCACCGATTTCCACTTCGTCACCGACGGGATCCACTCGGCGCTTGAGCAGGCCCGGAAGGTGGCCGGTGAGCGGGAGGTGGCGATCGCGGGCGGGGCGAGCGCCGTCCGGCAGTATCTGGCGGCGGGTCTCGTCGACACCCTCCATCTGCACGTGGTGCCGATCGTGCTGGGCGCGGGCGAGCGCCTCTTCGACGGCCTCACCGACCTGCGCCTGGAGCAGGCCCGGGTGGTCGCCGGCCCGACGGTGACGCACGTGACGTACCGCGTCCGGTCCTGACGCCCGGCCGACGCGGCGCGCGACACGGGGGCGCGCGCCGCGCCGGGCACTGCCTGCGATCCTGCTTCGTGCCCTCGTTCCGCCACGAATGCGAGCGTTGTCGCGGCGGGACGTGCACGATCGACGGTCAGCAGCAGGCGGTGCGGGCTCCGGTGGTGGCCGAGGCCGGCTCGGCGGTGGCGGTGGTGGTGCAGCAGGTGCTGTCGGCGGCCTTCTCGAGCTGGGGGGAGTCGGCCTTGACGGTGTAGACCTCCCAGGGCTCCTGCCCGGGGCCGCGCACCCAGACCTTGTCCTGGAGGGCGTAACAGCACTCGGTGTCGCTCTCCTCCAGGGTGATCAGGCCGGCGTCGGTGAGGCGCCGGGTGGCGGCGCCGACCTCGTCGGTGCTGAACACCTCGACGCCGAGGTGGTCCAGGACGGTGGGCCGGTCGGGCTCGCCTTCGAGCAGGACGAGCTTCAGGGGTGGGTTCTCGATCGCGAAGTTGGCGTAACCGGGGCGGCGCTTGGCCGGCTCGACGCCGAACAGCTTGGCGTAGAAGGCGACGGAGCCTTCCAGGTCGGAGACGCGCAGGGCGAGCTGGACACGGGACACGAGGTTCTCCTTGTCTAGATGCTTATCGAAGCAACGCACCCACTGTTGCACCCTGTTTTGACATCTGTCAACCTAGAGGCATGTCGAAACAGTCGGTGGACCTGCAAACCGTGGCCTGCTGCCCGCCGCTGGCGGTACGCCCGCTGGACGCCGAGCAGGCGTCGGTGGTCGCGCCGATGTTCAAGGCCCTCGGCGACCCGGTCCGGCTGCGGCTCATGTCGATGATCGCCTCGGTGCCGGAGATGTGCGTGTGCGACCTGACCCCGGCGTTCGACCTGTCCGGGCCGACGATCTCCCACCACCTGAAGGTGCTGCGGGAGGCCGGCCTGGTCGACTCCGAGCGTCGCGGGACGTGGGTGTGGTACCGGGTCCGTCCGGAGGCGTTCCGCCAGCTCGGCGCACTGCTGGAACTGCCCGCGGCCGCCGGGGCCACGGAGACCCGATGAGCCCGGCCGGCATCACGATCACCGCCATGGGCGACCAGCACGCCGACGCGGTCCTGGACATCTACCGGCGCGGCATCGCCTCCGGTGACGCCACCTTCGAGACCGAACCGCCCACCTGGTCCGCCTTCACCGCGACCCGCCTGCCCGACCACCGGTGGGTCGCCGTCGACGCGGCCGGTCGCGTCCTCGGCTGGGTCGCCTGCACGGCCGTGTCCGACCGGTGCGTCTACGCCGGGGTCGTCGAGCACTCCGTCTACGTCCACCCCGACGCTCGGGGCCGAGGAGTCGGCCGCGCCCTGCTGGCGAGCCTGATCGCCGGCACCGAGCGGGCCGGGATCTGGACCATCCAGTCAGGCGTCTTCCCCGAGAACACCGCCAGCCTCGCGCTCCACGCCGCCTGCGGCTTCCGTACCGTCGGCACCCGGGAGCGGGTCGGCCGCCACCACGGGGTCTGGCGCGACGTCACCCTCATCGAACGCCGCAGCCCGGTCGTCACCTGAGCAGCACGACTCCCGGCTAGCGGGCGCGGGCCCAGCCGGTGAACCGGTCGGCCAGGTCGACCGGCGGGTGCCGGGGTCGAGCCCCGTGAGGTGTTCGACGGCCTCGGCCTGGAGAGTCGCCAGGTAGACCAGCAGCGCGGTGCGGTCCTCGCGGTACTCGCCCAGGAGGCGCAGCTTCGCCGGCGAGCACGGCCAGGCGATCCCGCACGCCGCGCAGCGCCAGGTCGGCCGCGAGGGACGGTGGTCGACGGGACGCCGGCTCACCGGCCCCGCACCCCGTCCACCTCGCGGACCCGGTCGACGCGGACGAGGGCGTACCGCTCGCGGACGGCGACCGAACCGTCGGGGCGAACCTCCCGGCCCCTCAGTTCGGCCCAGACCACCCCGTCGATCTCACTGCGGCCGATCACCTCGGAGATGTGCAGGGTCAGCGGACCGGTGCCGAACTTGTAGCCGTCCTCGGGGACACGGATGGTGTGGCCGACGACGAGACTCACCAGCGGCCTCCGTTCGCACGCCACTGCTGCGCCGGGGTGAGGTTTCCGGGGCGGCCCGGCTGGACTGCGGGTAGTGGCCGGGTGGGCGCGAACAGCGCCGCCGGCAGGTTGGCCCCGCGGATGCGCCGGGGAAGCGGCGGCACCGGCTCGCATCGCCAAGATCTGAGTCGCAAGGGGTGGACCTCGTGTCATGGATGGGGCCGCCTCGCCTTCATGTCGAGGCGGCCCCGTGACCAGCGCAGCCGCCGGGTTCCGGTCACCTCCACCGGCCGCACCGTCCCTTTCAGAGTGCGATCGTGGGACTACGCTCGGAAGGAGGTCGATGCTTTCAGCGGCTTTCAGCAGGAGGACCGGTGGATCATCTCGGCGCACAACTGCGGCAGGCTCGTACCGAGGCCGGCGTCACGCTCGCCTCGGTGGCTGCCCGGACGTGCTACTCGGCATCGCACCTGAGCAACGTCGAGGCTGGACGGCGAGCGGCGACCCCTGACATCGTGCTCGCCTACACGCGGGCGCTCGGGGAGGGCGACGTGAACCGACGGCAAGTGCTCGGCCTGGCGGCGGGTGTCGTCGGCCCGGTCGTGGCCGGTGAACTCATCCGGGCCGGTTTCAGCGCCGCGCTTCAAGGCCGTGCCGCTGAGGAGGACTGGCGCGAGCGGGTCGACCAGTACGGGCGCGACTACATGGCGGTCGGAGCAGCGGTACTTCAGACGCGCCTCGCAGGCGACCTGGTGATCCTGCAACAGCACCTCGACACGCCGCCCATGTGGTCGCACGCGGCAAGGGCGCTGGTCACCTACGGGAAGACCACCCCGGACCCGGTCGAGGCGATCCGGTGGTACGACTTGGCGACCACTGCCGCCGACCGTTCCGAGGACCTGACCGTCCGGGTGTGGGTACGGGGCCGCGCCGCGATCGCCCTCGCCTACGAGGGGGCGGCGCTTCCGACGGCGCGACGATATGCGGACCAGGCGATTGCGCTGTCCGACCAGCCGTCACTCGGTCGCGTCCAGGCACTCATGGCAAGGGCACACGTCGCGGCGGGACGTGGCGACAAGGCGGGGGCGGTCGCCCTCGACACCGAGGCGCGCCGGGTCTTCGATCACGTTGCCTCACCCGACAGCGAGGTCTCCGACACCGCCGTCCCGCCGTGGCGGATGGCGACCTTCCGCAGCATGCTGTACGCCCGACTCGGGATGCCGGGCCCCGGCACCGAAGCGCAGGAGGAGGCCGACCGAGCCCGGCCCGAGGGTCTACCGCGCTTCGCGGCGCACATCGAACTGCACCGGGGGCTCACCATGGCGAAGGCCGGCGACAAGGCGGGCGGTGTCGCGTACGCGCGACGGGCGTGGGATGCCCTCGCGGCCGAGCGGCGCTCACAGAGCCTCGCTCTGATGCTCCGCGAGGTCGAGCGAGCATGACGGGGCGATGTCAACGAAGGGACGTGGCGGAATCATGGACCTGAACGGCGCGCGGTGGCGCAAGAGCAGCCGCAGCAGCGGCAACGGCGGCAACTGCGTCGAGGTCGCCGACAACCTCCCCGGCGTGGTCGCCGTACGCGACTCGAAGGACCCGGCCGGCCCGGCGCTGACCTTCGCTCCCAGCGCCTGGCGGGCGTTCGTCATCCAGGTCGCCGAGCGGGGCTGAGGAAACGGCCCCCGAGGGGCAGGAATCCAAGGTCTCCAAACGCCGGCCCGTCAGGGGGTGGCGCTGGCCGGGGCGGAAGGCGGCGGTGGCGGGGCTCCGGCCTCGCCCCGGCGCTCGTCGTGCGCCCCGAGGACCAGCACGGCCAGGGCCGCGATGGCGGCGGCACGCCGCGCGAGCACGACGGTCCGGGACATCGGCTCACCCCCGTTCTGCACCACGACGTCCCCTGTGGACGCCGATGACGCCGCGAACGGCGCCGTCCTGGCAACGAGTGGACTCGTCGGCGGGACACGTCACCGCCGGGCGGCGGGGCCGGCCCGGCGGTGACGCGTACACCGTGATCAGCTCTTGAAGACGTCCTTGATCTTCTCGCCGGCCTGCTTGAGGCTGGCGCTGGCCTGGTCGTTCCGGCCCTCGGCCTCGAGCCGCTCGTTGTCGGTGGCGCGCCCGGCGCCCTCCTTGAGCTTGCCCGCGGCGTTCTCGGCGGTGTTGTTGGCCTTGTCTTCGATACCCATGTCAACCTCCAGGGATCCGGGGGTGCCGCTTGCCTCCCGATGTACCCCGGGAAACCGCCGCCAACCGTCACCCGACCGGGCGGAAACCCCGGAGGCGGAGGCTGTTGGCCACCACGAAGACCGACGAGAACGCCATCGCGGCACCGGCGATCATCGGGTTGAGCAGCCCGGCCGCGGCCAGCGGGAGCGCCGCGACGTTGTAGGCGAAGGCCCAGAACAGGTTGCCCTTGATGATCGCGAGGGTGCGCCGGGAGAGCCGGATCGCGTCCACGGCGGCGGCCAGGTCGCCCCGAACCAGGGTCAGGTCGGAGGCCTCGATCGCCACGTCGGTCCCGGTGCCCATGGCCAGCCCCAGGTCGGCCTGGGCGAGCGCGGCGGCGTCGTTGATCCCGTCGCCGACCATCGCCACGACCCGGCCCTCACCCTGGAGCCGCCGGACCACGTCCACCTTCTCCGCGGGCAGCACCTCGGCGATCACCTCGGCGATCCCGACCTCGGTCGCGACCACCCGGGCGACGGTCTCGTTGTCGCCGGTCAGCAGCACCGGACTGAGTCCGAGGTCGCGGAGCCGCGCGACGGCGGTCGCGCTGGTCGGTTTGGCCACGTCGGCCACCGCCAGCACGCCGCGGGCCCGCCCGTCCCAGCCGACCAGGACCGCCGTCCGCCCGGCAGCCTCCGCGGTGGTCACCGCCGCCGAGACCTCCCCGGGTACGTCCACACCCCGCTCCCGCAGCAGCCGGGGCCGGCCGACCAGCACCTCGCGGCCCTCCACGGAGCCGCTCACGCCCAGCCCTTCGAGGTTGGCGAAGCCGGTCACCGGTGGCAGCCCGCCGGCCTCGGCCGCGCCCGCGGCGACGGCCCGGGCGATCGGGTGCTCGGAGGCGGCTTCGAGCGCCCCGGCGATCCGGAGCACCTCCGCCCGGTCCTCCCCGGTCGCCGGGAGCACGTCGACCAGGGTCATCCGGCCGGTGGTGACGGTGCCGGTCTTGTCCAGCACCACCGTGTCGACCCGCCGGGTGGACTCCAGCACCTCCGGCCCCTTGATCAGGATGCCGAGCTGGGCGCCCCGGCCGGTGCCGACCAGCAGAGCGGTCGGCGTGGCCAGCCCGAGGGCGCACGGGCAGGCGATGATGAGCACGGCCACGGCGGCGGTGAACGCGGCGGTCGGCCCCGCCCCGCTCCCCAGCCACCAGCCCAGCGTGCCGACGGCGAGCGCGATCACGATCGGGACGAAGACCCCGGAGATCCGGTCGGCGAGCCGCTGTACGGCCGCCTTGCCGGTCTGCGCGGCCTCGACCAGGCGTGCCATCTGGGCGAGCTGCGTGTCGCCGCCGACCCGGGTGGCCCGGACGACCAGCCGCCCACCGGCGTTGACGGTCGCGCCGACCACGGTGTCGCCGGGGGCCACCTCGACCGGAACGGACTCCCCGGTCAGCATGCTCGCGTCGACCGCCGAGGTGCCCTCGTCGACGACGCCGTCGGTGGCGACCTTCTCGCCGGGGCGGACGACGAACCGGTCCCCCACCGCGAGCTGGTCGACCGGGATGCGGGTCTCGACGCCGTCGCGCAGCACCGCCACATCCTTGGCGCCCAGCTCGAGCAGGGCCCGCAGGGCCGCCCCGGCGGTGCGCTTGGACCGTGCCTCGAAGTACCGGCCGGCGAGGATGAACGTGGTGACGCCGGCCGCCGCCTCCAGGTAGATGTTGCCCGCACCGTCGCCGCGCACGATGTCGAAGCTGAACGGGTGGGTCATCCCCGGCGTGCCGGCGGTGCCGAGGAACAGCGCCCACACCGACCAGCCGAATGCGGCGAGGGTGCCCAGCGACACCAGCGTGTCCATGGTCGCCGCGCCGTGCCGCAGATTGACCCAGGCGGCCCGGTGGAACGGCAGGCCGCCCCAGACCACCACCGGGGCGGCCAGGGTCAGCGACAGCCACTGCCAGTACGTGAACTGCCACGCCGGCACCATCGCCAGCACGATCACCGGCACGGTCAGCGCGATCGACGCCCACAGCCGGGTACGCAGACCGCGTAGCTCGTCCACCGGCTCGGCGGCCGGCTCACCACCGGCCTGGACCGGCGGGGGCGGCACGACGGCCGTGTAGCCGGTCTTCTCGACCGTGGCGATCAGGTCGCCCGGGGTCACGTCGTCGGCGTACGCGACGGTGGCCTTCTCGGTGGCGTAGTTGACGGTGGCGGTGACGCCCGGCATCCGGTTGAGCTTCTTCTCGATGCGGGCGGCGCAGGAGGCGCAGGTCATCCCGCCGATCGCCAGCTCGATCCGGTGCGGCGCCATCGGCAGGGGCTGCTTGCTCGTGGTGGTCATCCCGCCTCCCGTCAGTCGTGCCCGTGACCGGGCGTGCCGTGGTCGGCGGCGCCGGTCGGGGCGGGTGCGCTCGTGCCGGTCGGCGTCGGTGCTGCCGGGACGGCGGTGGCCGTCCCGCCGGCCGCCGCGGCGACGATGGTGAACTCGGCGGTGCGGACCACACCGTCGTGCTGGAAGTCCAGGAAGAGCCGGTAGGTGCCGGCGGAGGGCACCTCGGCGAAGAAGGTCACTTCGGGGCCGGGCCTGGTCCGCCCGTCACCCGGCGCGCCGTCCGGGTGGACGTGCAGGTACGCGAGGTCGCCCTGGCGCAGCGCGACCAGGTGCCCGTACGCGCCCAGGTAGGGCTCCAGGTCGGTGACCGGTACGCCGTCCCGGCTCACCGTCAGGGTCAGCTCGCTGGTCCGGCCCGGCTGCGGCGTTCCGGCCAGGGTGACCGTGTAGCCGTCGACGGTGGTGCTGGTCGCCGGTGCCGGCAGCGGCCGGTCGGTCAGCACGCCGGGGACGGTCACGTCCACGCCGAGGGTCAGCGGCTCCCCGCCGCCCGGCGTGAAGTCGGCGAAGACCCGCCACACTCCCGGCCCGGCCAGCGGTGAGTCGACCCGCCAGGTGCCGTCCGGGGACATCTCGGGGTGCACGTGCCGGAACCCGCTGAGGTCACGGCGGGCGACGATCAGGTGCATCCGCTTGTCGTGCGCCACCTCGTATGCGGTCACCGGCGCGCCGTCCGTTCCGGTGATCTGGAAGGCGAACTGGCCGGCGGGTGCCGCGACCGGCCGGAGGGTGTGGCCTCGCTCGGACACCAGCAGGCCGCCGGGCAGGTGGGCCGCCTCGTCGGCGTGCCCCGTTCCGTCGTCGTGCGAGGTCTCGCCGGCGTGCCCGGTGTCGTCGTGGCGGGTCTCGGCGGTCGGGGCGACGGGGCCGGTCACCTGACCGACCCCGTACGCCGCGCCGAACACCGCCGCGAGCCCGAGCGCGAAACCGCTCAGCTTCGTCGCCGTGTTCATGGGGTGCCTCGGTCTCCCCGTGTCGCCGTCAGGCGCCGACGAGGTCGTAGCCGGCCTCGTCGACGGCGGCGCGCACGGTCTCGATGTCCAACGGGCTCTCACTGGTGACGGTGACCTGGCCGGTGGCCAGATCCACCTGGACGTCGCTGACGCCCTTGATCGCGCTGACCTCGGCGCTGACCGAGCTCACGCAGTGCCCGCAGGTCATGCCCTGCACCTGGTACGTGGTGGTGACCATGGAACCTCTCCTTCTCCGTCACCAACGATACCCCCAGGGGGTAACTGCGAGGACACTAACATACCCCCCAGGGGTACGCTATCCTTGCCGGCATGACCACACCCACGCCCGCCCCGATCCGGGGCTACACCGCCACGAAGGACCAGCTGCTCGCGCGGCTGCGCCGCGTCGAGGGTCAGGTCCGGGGCATCGAGAAGATGGTCGACGAGGACCGGTACTGCATCGACGTCCTCACCCAGATCTCCGCGATCCAGGCCGCCCTGGACAAGGTCGCCCTCGGCCTGCTCGACGGGCACGCGCGGCACTGCATGCACGAGGGGGCCGCCGAGGGCCGGGCCGACGAGATGGCCAGCGAGATGATGGCCGCCGTCGGCCGGCTGATGAAGCGCGGCTGACGCCGAAGGGGCGGCGCGCGTTAAGAAGGGCCCCTTTCACCACGCGAGGCGTTAACAGGGGGCCCTTCCTTGCTGTCCAGCCGCACGCGGCGCAGCAACTGGGCGTTGAGCGCCACCACGATCGTCGAGGCGGACATCAGCACCGCGGCCAGGGCCGGGCTCAACGCCAGGCCGGCCCACGCGAACACGCCGGCCGCCAGCGGCAGGGCCACCACGTTGTAGCCGGCCGCCCAGCCCAGGTTCTGCCGCATCTTCCGGTACGAGGCCCGGGAGAGCCGGACCACCGCGCTCACGCCGCGCGGGTCGGACGAGGCGAGCACCACACCTGCGGACTCGATCGCCACGTCCGTACCGGCACCGATCGCGATGCCGACGTCCGCCCGGGCCAGGGCGGGCGCGTCGTTCACGCCGTCACCGACCATGGCCACGGTCAGGCCCCGCCGTTGCAGCTCGGTGACCTTGCCGTCCTTCTCCGCCGGCAGCACCTCGGCGAACACCTCGTCCACTCCCGGGCGGAACCCGAGGTCGGCGGCGACCGCCTCGGCGACCGGCCGGGCGTCCCCGGTGATCATGGCGATGGTGTGGACGCCCTCCGCCCGCAGCTCCGCGATGGCCTGGCGCGCCTCGGGGCGTACCTCGTCGGTCAGCGCCAGCGCACCGAGCACGGTGTCCGGCAGGCGCACCAGGTGCAGCACGGCGGCACCCCGGTCCGACCACTGGTCGCTCACCGCCGCGAGCGCGCCCGGGAGCCGTACGCCGAGTTCGCGCAGCAGGGCGGGGCCGCCCACCGCGTACTCCCGGCCCTCGACCGTGGCCCGCACCCCGCGGCCCGGGAGCGACCGGAAGCCGCTCGCGGCGGCGGGCCCGCCCTGGCGGCCGGCGGCGGCGACGATCGCCCGGGCCAGCGGGTGCTCGCTGTCGGATTCGACACCGGCGGCGATCCGCAGCACCTCGCCCTCGTCGACGTCCGGCGCGGCGGCCACGTCGCTGACGACGTGCTCGCCACGCGTCAGCGTGCCGGTCTTGTCGAACAGCACCGCGTCCACCGTCCGCATCCGCTCCAGCGCCAGCCGGTTCTTCACCAGGATCCCGCGGCGGGCCGCGAGCGCGGTGGACAGGGCGATCACCAGCGGGATGGCCAGGCCCAGCGCGTGCGGACACGCGATGACCAGGACGGTGACCGTCCGGACCACCGCCTGGTCGGCGTCGCCGAGCGCGCTCCAGGCCGCCACGGTCACCACGGCGGTGACGGTGGCGACGTAGAACAGCCCGGCGGCGAAGCGGTCCGCCAGGACCTGGGCCCGCCCGCTGGACTGCTGGGCCTGCGCCACCATCCGCTGGATGCCCGCGAGCGTGGTCTCCTCGCCGATCGCCGCCACCTCGACGCGGATGGCGGAGTCGGTGGCGACGGTGCCGGCCACCACCCGGTCCCCCACCGACCGGGTGACCGGCCGGGACTCCCCGGTGATCATCGACTCGTCGAGTTCGGCGGCCCCGCCGGTGATCCGCCCGTCCGCCGGCACCCGCCCGCCCGGCCGCACCAGCACCACCTCTCCGACCCGCAGCTCACTCACCGGCACCCGGGTGACGCTCCCGTCGGGGCCCACCCGCTCGGTGTCGTCCGGCAGCAGCGCGGCCAGCGCGGTGAGCGCGCCGCGCGCCTGCCCGATCGCCTTCATCTCCTGCCAGTGGCCCAGCAGCATGACGGTGACCAGGGCGGCCAGCTCCCACCAGAAGTCCAGGTCGAAGGCGCCGAGGCTGGTGGCGAGGGAGGCGGCGTACGCGACCGTGATCGCCATGGCGACGAGCAGCATCATGCCCGGCGCGCGGTCGCGGACCTCCCGGACGGCGCCGACCAGGAACGGCCAGCCGCCCCACCAGAACACCACCGACCCGAGCACCGGCCCGACCAGCGACCGGCCCGGGAACTCCAGCTGGTAGCCGAACCACTCCATGACCATCTGGCTGGCCACCACCACCGGCAGCGTGAGCACCAGGCAGACCCAGAACCGGCGGCGGAACATGTCCGGGTCGTGCCCCGCGTGCTTGTCGTGCCCGCCGTGCTTGTCGTGCCCGCCGTGCTTGTCGTGCCCGCCGTGCGGGTGCCCACCGCGGGCGCCGCCGCCCGGCGGGTGGTCGCCGTGCGGTTGGTCGCCCGAGGCGGGGTCGCCGTGCGGGCGGTCCCCGCCGGGCTTCCCGTGCCGAACCATGCCCCCAACATGCCTTCCCGCGCCCGCCCGCGGGCCCCAACCCTCAGGTCCGACCGCCGACACCACAGCGCACGACCTGCGTCGAAGGAGCGCGCTGGCTACCATTCGGCCGATGGCCCTACGGATTCCGCACCACCCGGCCCGCGTCCGCGCCGGGGCTCCGACGCCGCCGACGACCGCGCGCGGTCGCGTCCGGCCCGGCACGGCCGGCACGGTCCGTGGCCACGGAACCACCCTCGGACACCCCTCATGAGGAGTTCCGGGAGCCGCTGAACCGTTCGACCCGCCGGCCCGTACCCCGCCCTGGATTCGTTGGGAGACACTCGATGGGCGCCGACCACACCCGTCCCGCTCCGCCCACCCCGCCCGGGGTGCGGCGGATCCTCATCGCGACGGTGGTCCCCCTCTTCCTCGCCACCCTGGTCGCCGCCCTGGTGCTCTGGCCTCGTGACACCCGGGAGGCCGACGCGGGCACCGAGCCGCCCCGCTACCACGGCACCGTCACGAAGGTGGTGACCGAGCCGTGCCCGCCCACGCCGGAGGCACCCGGGGGCGGCCCGGCGACGGGTGACGCGTGCGGCACGGTGACGGTCCGGGTCGAGCAGGGGCCGGACTCGGGGCAGCAGGTCGAGACTCCGGTACCGGCCGGGCCGGGCGCGCCCGAGGTCGCGGTCGGCGACGAGATCATCCTGGTCGAGCTGACCGATCCGGCCGATCCGTCGGTCAGCGCGTACAACATCGCCGAGCACCAGCGCGGTGAACCGCTGGTCTGGCTGGTGGCGCTCTTCGCCGCGGCGATCGTCGCGTTCGGCCGGTGGCGTGGCCTCGCCGCGCTCGCCGGCCTGGCCGCGAGCTTCGCCATCCTGCTGACGTTCGTCCTGCCGGGAATCAGCGCGGGCCGGCCGCCGCTGCTGGTCGCGGTGGTGGGCGCCGCACTGATCATGTTCGTGGTGCTGTACCTCACGCACGGCGTCACCGCCCAGACGTCGGTGGCGGTCCTCGGCACGCTCGGCAGCCTGGTGCTCACCGGCGTGCTCGGCACGCTCGCCACCGCGGCCACGCACCTGACCGGGTACGGCAGCGAGGAAGCCACCACCCTGTCGATGTTCCAGGCCGACGTCGACCTGCACGGCCTCCTGCTGGCCGGCATCGTCATCGGCTCCCTCGGCGTGCTCGACGACGTCACCGTCACCCAGGCGGCCACCGTCACCGAGCTGGCCCACGCCAACCCGGGGCTGACCCGGGGGCAGCTCTACCGGTCCGCGACCCGGGTCGGCCGGGCACACATCGCCTCCACGGTCAACACGATCGTGCTGGCGTACGCGGGTGCCTCGCTGCCCGTACTGCTCCTGCTGACCGCCGACTCGCGGGCCGCGACGCAGATCCTCACCAGCGAATTCCTCGCCCAGGAGATCGTCCGCAGCGCCGTCGCGACGCTCGGCCTGATCGCCGCGGTTCCGCTCACCACCGCGCTCGCCGCCCTGGTCACCACCGCCGGGCGGCGCGGTGGCGGGAGAGCGGGCGCGGACGCCTCCGCTCCGGCGCCCCGCCCGGCCGCCGGACGGACGGAGGCGCTGGAGGCGCTGAGCACGCCGCGCGCCGGCACCACCACCCCCGCCGCCCCTGGTGGGTGGCCCGACCGAGACAGGAGTACGGACGCCGGATGGTGACACTCCGCACGGTGACGACGCCGTCCCACCCGCCTGATAAACGCGTCACTGATCACGCAGCGCACATACGGAATAGCGCATTTGGTCGGCTTCCGGACGTAGATCCCCAGCACACCTGTCAGGTAACCTCGCTGCCGGTCACCGCCGAACGCGCGCACCGGCGCCAGCGGGGCCACCGCCCAATCGCCGCGAGGCGAGCCGGGGAACCAGGTACGTGGGGTGAATCCGCGCCAGCGGTAGGGGCCGCTTCCGTCCCGAACCCGTCAGCTAACCCGGTCGGCGGTCGACGGAAGGGAACACTGTGACGGCACCCCTACGCCGCTGGTCGACACCCGTGGTGGCCGTGCTCGCCGCGCTGGCCGTGTTCGCCGGGCCCGTACCGGCCTCGGCCGCCCCCACGGCACCCCCCAAGCCCTCCGGGCACGACGCGGAGCCGAAGCTGCTCGGCGACCTCATCGAGGCCCGGAACCGCGAATTCGTCAAGGCCCAGGCGCAGCTGGAGAAGTCCCGGGAGCGTCGCCTCGTCCTCGAACTGGAACTCCGGCGCGCCCAGGCCGACCTCGACGCCCTGGCCCCCCAGGTGAACGAGATCGCCGCCCAGTCGTACCGCACCGGCCGGATCGGCGCGATGTCGATGCTGCTCGGCGCGAACACCCCCGACTCGTTCATCGCCCGCGCGTCGGCCCTGGACGAGCTGAACCTCGTCAACGACAAGCGCCTCGCCGTGGTCAACGCGGTGCGGAACCGTGCCCAGCAGGCCAAGCTGGCCCTCGACGCCGAGGTCCGCGAACAGCAGAAGCTGGCCAACGACCTGAAGCGTGGCAAGACCGAGGCCGAGAAGGCCCTCCGCCTGGTCGGCGGACAGGGGCTCACCGGCGGCCTGGTCAGCGCCGAGTCCCCGGTCGCCCGGATCGCCCCCGGCCGCACCGCGGACGGCGACTGGCGGTCCGAGTCGTGCAGCGAGAACGACCCGACCACCGCCGGCTGCGTCACCCCCCGGACCCTGCACATGTACAACGAGGTGCGACGGGCCGGTTTCAAACGGTTCGTCGGCTGCCACCGCTCCGGCGGCCCCTTCGAGCACCCCAAGGGGCGCGCCTGCGACTGGTCGTTGCAGAACAGCGGGTTCAGCTCGTGGCACAACAACGACATGCGCCGGTACGGCAACGACCTGACCGCGTTCCTGGTCCGCAACGCCGACCGGCTCGGCATCTACTACGTGATCTGGAACCGGCAGATCTGGTTCCCGGCGACCGGCTGGAAGTCGTACAGCGGGCCGTCCAACCACACCGACCACGTGCACGTCTCGTTGCTGTAGCCGACGACGGGAAAGGGCCGCCCCGCGATGTGCGGGGCGGCCCTTCGCGTAGGTCGGTCGGCCGGCGGCGGGTGTCGTCCGGCGGCGCGGCCGTGCGGGCGGCGCCGGTCAGGCGGCGGCGTGGGCGGCCGGGTCCACGGCGGGCAGGTCACCGATCCCGGCCACCGTCCGCACCTCACCGGCGGCGAGACGGTACGACATGCCGGCGATCGCGCACCGGCCGGCGGCCACGGCCGCGGCGAGCGCCTCCGACTGCTCCGGCATCGCTTCGACGGTCTGCGCGATATGGACGTCGACGATACCGTCGAGGTCGGTGACACCCTCGGCGTCGGCCCGGCGCAGGCTGGGCACCACGGCGTCCACCACGGCCCCGAGGTGCCCGGCTGGCCGGGTGCCGGTCGCGTCCGCCTGACGGGCCGCCTGGACCGCGCCGCAGGAGTCGTGACCGAGCACGACCACCAGCGGCGTACCGAGCACGGTGACCGCGTACTCGACGCTGCCGAGCACCTCCGGGCCGAGGGTGTGCCCCGCGGTCCGGACCACGAACAGGTCACCGAGGCCACGATCGAAGATGATCTCGGCGGCGAGGCGGGAGTCGGAGCAGCCGACGATCACGGCGAACGGCTGCTGCCCGTCCGCCACCGCCGCCCGACGTCCGGCGTCCTGGTTGGGGTGGCGCGGCTCACCGGTCACGAACCGCCGGTTGCCGGCGTACAGCTCGGCGAGCGCCTGCTCGGGCCCGGCCGGACCAGCGACGGCGGCAGCCCCGCCCGCAGGGCCGGCGGCTTTCCGATCCGGGCCCGGCTGCGTGCCGGGCGTTCCGGGACGACTCATCCCCTCACCTCGTCCTGGGTGGGCGAACCTGGTGGGACCCGGACCGGCGCTGGACGCGGGCTGTCACCCACCGTCACACGCAGCACAACGCACGTCAAGATATGCGTGATATGCGCTTCATATGTCGTCGGCCCCTTGCAGTCGCCCTGTTGATCACCCCCGAGAGCCGCGGGTCGGGCGTGCCACGAACCGGAACGACGGAAATACGATGTCGGGCATGGCGACAACAGGAGCGCAGGGGAGCACCCGGAACTGGACTTTCCTCACCAACCACGGGCACGTGCTGCTCGCCATCGCCCGCAACCCCACGGCCCGGCTGCGGGACGTGGCCGACGAGGTCGGCGTCACCGAGCGGGCCGCGCAGGCGATCGTCGCCGACCTCGAGGCGGGTGGTTACCTCCAACGCACGCGGGTGGGCCGGCGCAACGAGTACACGCTGAACCCCGCCGGCCGCTTCCGGCACCCCGCCGAGGCCGACCGCCAGGTCGGCGCCCTCCTGGCGCTCTTCACCGACGAACCGGCGGACGACGGCGCGACGGGCGGCACCCGCGCCGGCGACGGGCGGCGGTAGTCTCACCGCGTGCGCGAGAGCTTCCGACCGGGCCGGCCCGCTTTCGCCCGCCGGGCCGGGGCACGGGTCCTCCTGAGTGGAGTCGCCCTCCTCCTGCTCGGCACCGTCGTCGTCGCGCCCACTCCGGCCGTGGCGGCGCCCCGCTGCGGGCCCTCGGGCACGACGGCGCCCACCGAGACGCCGTGGCCGCTGCGCCGGCTGGAACCGGCGTCGGCCTGGCGCCTCTCGCGGGGTGCCGGGGTCACCGTGGCGGTCATCGACTCCGGGGTCTCCGCCACCCACCCCACCCTGCGGGGCCAGGTGCGCGCGGGGCGCGACTTCAACGGCCTTCCCCAGGAGCAGGGCCAGTGCGACCTGGCCGGGCACGGCACGATCGTGGCGGGCATCATCGCCGGCCGGGAGGGGACCGGAGTCCCGTTCAGTGGCATCGCGCCGCAGGCCCGGATCCTTCCGGTGCGCGTACTGCCGAACACCCGCACCACAGTGGACGAAGGGCTGCCGGGTGAGATCGCGCGGGCGATCCGCTGGGCGGTGGACAACGACGCCGACGTGGTCAACCTGTCGCTGGTCACCCTGGACCGGCCGGACCTCGCCGACGCGGTGCGGTACGCGCTGGACGAGGGCGTCGTGGTGGTCGCGGCGGCCGGCAACCGGCAGGAGAATCAGCAGGACCTGCCCGCGTACCCGGCCGCGTACCCGGGCGTCATCGCGGTCGCCGGTGTGGACGAGCAGGGCGGCCACGTGGGCAGTTCGGTGAGCGGCGAGTACGTCGACATCGCCGCCCCGGGCCTGAACATCGTCGGCCCCGCCCCGGGCGGCGACGGGTACCTCGCCGAACCGCAGGGCGGCACCAGTTTCGCCGCCGCGTACGTGTCCGGTGTGGTGGCGCTGGTGCGCGCCGCGTACCCGGACCTCGACCCGGAGCAGGTGGCCGACCGGCTCGCCCGGACGGCGGACAGCCCGCCCGACGGCCACAACGCCGAGGTCGGGCACGGTGTGGTCAACCCGTACCGGGCGGTGTCGGCCCTGCTCGGGTACCGGAGCGACCCGCCGCCCGACGCGTTGGCCGCTCCGGCCGCGCCCGAGGATCCGCTGGCCTGGCAACGCGACGTGGCGCTCTGGGTTGCCGCCACCGGCGCGCTGGTGGCGGTGCTGCTCCTGGCCGTCAAGCCGATCCTGGATCGGGGCCGTCGGCGCGGCTGGCGACCGGGCCGCCGCCCGGCCGACCCCACCACGACCAGCTGACCAGGCCGCCGGACCCGGACGCGCCGCCGCCCGCACCCGCTCCCCGGTGGGGGGCGGTGCGGGCGGTGGCGTGACGCCGGATCAGCGCAGTACGCCGGGCGCGCCGCCGCCGTCCGCGCCCCAGACGTCCTCGTCCTCTTCGAGCCAGGTGTTGCGGGGAACCTCCTCGTCGCCGTACCCCGCCCCGCCGTGGCCACCCATTCCGGCGACGCCGCCGACACCACCACGCGCACCGGCACCCCGGCCGGCGGCGCCCCCGACGCCGGCCGCGCCGGCACCCGGCACTCCCCGGCCGGCACCCCGGCCACCCGCGCCCCGGCCGGCACCGGCCGCACCGCCGCCCATCATCGGCGCCATCCCAGCACCCGCACCGAGCTTGCCGGCCCCGCCGAGCCGGCCGCCGGCACCGCGGCCACCACCGCGGCCCGCGCCGGCCATCCCGCCGCCCATCATCGGGGCCATGCCCGGGGTCACCGGGCGGCCCAGCGCACCGCCACCCGGGATCATGCCGCCGCCGGCCAGCCCCGCACCGCCACCGCCGCCGCCGGCACCGAGACCCGTGGTGCCGGGCAGGCCACCGGTGCCGAGACCGGGCGCGGTGGCGCTGCCGGCACCGGCCAGACCGCTGCCGTAGTCGTCGGCGAGGCTGCCGGTGCCCGGCGTGTACCCGCCGCCGGAGCCGTAACCGCCGGCGCCGGCCAGGTCGGGGTGGGCGCCGGAGCCGATGCCCGGGGAGCCGGTGCCGGGCAGGCCACCCGCGCCGACCGACGGCCCGCCGCCGCCGATGCCGCCCGTGGAGGGCATCCCGCCAGCGCTCGGCGCGCCGCCGAGCCCGCCCGCGCCAGCCGGGCCGGTGCCGAGGTCCGGCGTACGCATGTCCGGCGACGTGTCGACCTGTTGCGGGCTCGATCCCGGCATCCCCTGGTCAACCGCGACGTAGTCGCCGCTGACGTCGCCGTAGACCTTCGCCGCCTCCTCGGACTTGTCGTTGATCCAGTCGTAGAGGCCGGTCAACGGGTCGAGCAGACCCATGAAGTCGGGCTTCACCCGCATCTCGAACAGGCCCGTGTCGATGACGAGCCGCCCGTTGCGCGCCTCCAGGACGTCGTTGACGCAGCTCGCCGGGACCGGGAACGCCGACTGCGCGGCGGTTAGCCGGTCCGCCGCGTTCCGCAGCGACTGGACGATGCCGTCGTGGCCCTCGGCGTCCTGGACGATCGTCTCGGCTCTTGTCGCCATTCCCGTGACCTTCGTCTTGAAGGCCTCGTACGCCTCGCCCTTCCAGACCTCGCCGAGATCCTTGACGTTCTTGTCCAGGCTCTCCTTGACCGCCGTCACGTTCTTCAGCAGCTGCTCCCAGAGCGAGGCGGCGGTGGCCACGTCACCCGGCCGGCCGGCCACCACCACCTGCTGGCACATCTCTTCCCAGCTCGGCACCGCTCCCCCTCCCCGTCAGGCCTTCTGCTTGGAGGCGTCGCTGAAGACGCGCTCCATCTCGGCGGCGGACATCGCGTTGGCACGCTCGGCCGTCTCGTAGTTCTCCTTGACCTCGCGCAGCGCGTTCGCCGCCTGGTACAGGTCCGCGGCGAGGTTGCGGACGTTCTGCTGGGTGGTGGTGAAGAGCGAGGAGTGCTTCGTCGCCAGGTCCTGCGCCCTCGGGAACGTGCCGAGCGGGCTGGTGCCGGTCGGCATGCCGGCGGTGGCGCTGCCGCCCATCCGGTCCTGGATCTCCACCATCTGGTACGACTGCTTGTGCAGGAAGTCGGCGTGCGACTCCAGCCACCGGATGGCCTCCTCCAGGCTGGTGGCGTCCCACTCCGTCCGCGCACCGGCCTCGTTCGCCCCGGGCATCAGCGCCGTCGGCCGATCCGCCCGGTTGACGTTGTCCATCGTGACGCCGTCGAGGTGCATCGTGGGCACCAACGGTGTGATCGGCACCGGTATCGGATTGTCCAGCCGGATCTCCTCCGGCTGCTGGGCCCGGTCCTCCGTCATCGGTTCCTCCCCCTAGCCGACTGGATGTGACTTACTGCTGGTGCCCACCGGGTGCGGGCGGAGGTGGCACGGGCGCGCCGGACGGCGCGGGGCCGGACGCGACCCCGGACTGGCCGGTCGGCGGTGGGTACGCCTGCCCCGGCACCGATCCCGGCCCGACCGGCTGGCCCGGCGGGAAGCCCGGCTGGCCCGGCGGGAAGCCCGGCGGCACCGGATGGCCGGCGCCGGGCGGCGGGTAGCCCGGTGGCCGGAGACCGGGCGGGCCCACCGGTGGCCGGCGGCGGGAGCGCCGGATCAGCACCACGACGAGAACCACGAGGCCGATCGGCACGGCGAGACAGAACGCGCCGCTGATCCAGGCGCCGGGGCCCTTCTTGAAGGTGATGGCGACGGCCGGTCCGTCGTCCTCGTCGGCCACCGCCGTGCGCGTCGGGGCGGCCGAGGCGTCGGCCGGGGACGTCAGCAACGGGTTCGACCGGACGGCCGGCACCGAACGGGTGAGCGCGGCGACCGGGTCGACGGCCCCGAAGCCGTACTGGTCGTCGCGCCCGGGCCCGCCCCCGTCGCGGGCGGTGCGGATCATCAGGTTGATCACGTTGGCCGCGTCGAGATCCGGGTACCGTGCTCGGACCAGAGCCGTCACGCCGGAGACGATCGCGGCGGCGTCGCTGGTGCCGCTCGCGATGCCGTACCCGTTGGGCGACACCGACCGGGGACGCGGAGAGATGATGTCCTCCATCGGCGCGGCCAGCACCGCCTCCGGCCCGTGCACGCTCTCGGCGAACGCGGTGCCGCGCTTGGTCAGGCCGGTCACGGCGATGACGCCGGGGATGTTGGCGGGGCTGTTCACCCGCGTGGCACCCTGCTTCCGGTTGCCGGCGCTGGCCACCACGACCGCATCCTTGTCGAGG
Source organism: Micromonospora sp. NPDC047707 (assembly GCF_040704235.1). Lineage (NCBI taxonomy): Bacteria > Bacillati > Actinomycetota > Actinomycetes > Micromonosporales > Micromonosporaceae > Micromonospora > Micromonospora sp. NPDC047707. Next base: position 26,731 of record NZ_JBEYSU010000023.1, on the reverse strand, counting down.
GCGTGGCGCACCGCCTGCACCAGTCGCTCGCGTTCCGGGCCCGCGGTCACCGGGAGCGGACCCTTCTCGCCGGAGGAGACGTTGATCACGTCGGCCCCGTTGTCGGCGGCCCAGCGGATCCCCTCGGCGACGTCGTCCGTGTCGAACGGCCGACCCACCGCGACCGGCAGGATCCTGGCCTCGGGTGCGATGCCGAGGTGCCGCATCTCGCCGCCGCCACGCGACGCGACGAGGCCCGACATGGAGGTGCCGTGCGCCTTCTCCTTGTCGTCGTCGCGGCGGCCGTCGGAGCCGCTGGCGTTCCCGACGCCGGTCCCCTTGAGCACCTGGCCGCGCAACTCGGGGACGGTCGGATCGACGCCGCTGTCGACGACGGCCACCGTCACGCCGCGTCCCTTGGTGATCTGGTGCGCCTGCGCGATCTTGAGCGAGTCCAGATACCACTGGAGCCCGCGGATCGTGTCGGCGGCCCGGGCCGGGGCGGGCGCGACCAGCGGACCGGCCCCGACGGCCAGGGCCACGACGGCGGCGCTCAGCGCCAGCAGTGGCCGGAAACGATTCCCCGTACCCATGACTCCCCCAGGAACACTCGGCTGCGAACACGACGCGGCTCCGGCCCGGTCTGACCGGACCGGAGCCGCGTCGGCGTTCGGATCAGCCCCACACCTTGGCGTTGCTCATCTCGGTGTTGACGTAGTTCTCGCGGGCGATGCCCACGGCGCCACCGATCTCGTTGAGGATGCGGTTGATGTCGCGCACCGCCGAGTCCCACTGGGCCTGGTGCTGCTCGTAGGCGGCCCGGTCCTGGCCGTCCCACTGGAGCTTCGACAGCATCGAGCGCAGCGTGTCCAGCTTCTCGTCGATGGTCCGCGAGATGGTCTGCATCTGCTGGTTCGCGTTCTCGAGGACCGCGTAATCGACCTTGATGCTCATGAGTTCCTCCCCTGCTCGTCTCGTCGGATCACGGGTTGAGAGCAGAGTGGAACTTGTCCAGCATCTGCTGCTGCTCTTCGTCGTTGACCTGGTGCGTCGTGCCCGACTTGTCGAGCAGGTCGGCGATGTTGTCCATCGCCGTCAGCAGCTTGGCGGTGTTGTCGTTCCAGTTCTGCATGAGCGTCTGGAACCCGGTGGACGCCTGGCCCTTCCACGCGATCGCCAGATCGTCGACCACGTTCCACAGCTTCTTGAGCTCGCCGTCGACCTCGCTGCGCGTGGACCGCACGTCACTCGCGGCGGTATGTAGAGTCGCTGCTTCGACCTCGAACGCCATGCTTCACACCCCTCCGTCTTCTTGTGGCGGCGGATCTGCCGCGCCCCTCCCCCGCGGCAAGGCACACAACCCCACCGACGGACACTCCTCAGGAGACCGTAGCGGAACGGAGCAACGCGGCGCAGCCCCGCCCGGCCTCAAATGTGACGGACGGTGACGCGTTCGTTGCTGGCACAAATGTCGACTCCGACAGCACCGGCGTCCATATCGGACACCGCTCAGGCCGGCTCCGTCCAGGCGGTCTGGATGAGCTGCTGACCGTCCCGCCGCCGGACCAGCGTGCCGCGCCCCGGCGGTTGCGGACTGGGCCGCAGAGTGCCGAAGACCGCGCCCTCCTCCCGGTTGCCGGACATGAGCAGGCCCGGGGAGTCCAGCTCCCGGAGACGTTGCAGCACCGGCTCGTACAGGGCCCGGGCCACACCGCCGACCCGCCGCGTGACGATCAGGTGCAGGCCGATGTCGCGGGCCTGCGGCAACAGCTCGTGCAGCGCGCTGAGCGGGTTGCTCCCGCCCGAGGCCACCAGGTCGTAGTCGTCCACCAGGATGTAGAGGTCCGGGCCCTTCCACCAGCTGCGGTCGCGGAGCTGGGCCGTGGTGACGTCCGGGCCGGGCAGCCGGTTCGACAGCGCGCTGCGGATCGAGGCCAGCCCCTGCGCGAACACCTGGTTCGAGGGGGCGTAGTCGAGCAGGTGGTCCCCCTCGACCGCGCCGAGCAGCCCGCGCCGGTAGTCGGCGATGACCAGGCGGGCCTGGGCCGGCGTGTACCGCTCGGTGATCCCCCGGGCGATCAGGCGCAGCAGGTTCGTCTTGCCGCACTCCGCGTCGCCGAACACCGTCAGGTGCGGTTCGTTGGCCAGGTCCAGGTAGACGGGGGCGAGCGCCGACTCGTTGACACCGATCGGCAGGCCGGGCGCCGACCGGTCGATGATCCGGGCCAGCTCCGTGACGGGCAGCTTGCGCGGCAGCAGGCGCACCTTCGGTGCCGGCCGGCCGGGCCAGGCGGCCGCGACGTGCCGGGCGAGGGCGACCGACGCCTCGGTCAGGTCCTCGATGCTCCGGCGACCGTCGATCCGCGAGACCCCGGTGAGAAAGTGCAGCTTGTCGCGAGTCAGGCCCCGACCAGGTGAGCCGGTCGGGACGTTCGCGGCGGCCCGCCGGTCGATCTCCGACTCGTTCGGGTCGCCGAGGCGAAGTTCCAGCTTCGTGCCGAGCAGGTCCCGCATGTTGATCCGGATCTCCGCCCACCGGACGGCGGTCAGGATCACGTGTACGCCGAAGCCCAGCCCGCGGTTGGCCAGGTTCGTGATGGTCTGCTCCAGCTCCTCGTACTCCTGGCGCAGCGTGTTCCAGCCGTCGACCACGAGGAAGACGTCACCGAACGGGTCGTCGGCGAACTCACCGGCGGCCCGGCGGCGGCGGTAGCTCGCCACCGAGTCGATGCCGTACTGGGCGAACCGGGTCTCCCGGTCGTCCAGGACCGCCACCACCTCGGCCACGGTCCGCCGGACCGCCTCGGTGTCCCGCCGGCCGGCGACGCCGGCCGTGTGCGGCAGCCCGTCCAGGCTGCGCAGTGCGCCACCGCCGAAGTCGAGGCAGAAGAACTGCACCTCGCGCGGGGTGTGGGTCAGCGCGAGCGACGCCAGCAGCGTCCGCAGCATGGTGCTCTTTCCGCTGAGCGAGGCGCCGACGATCACCACGTTGCCGCCGGCGCCACCCAGCTCCACCAGCAACGGGTCGCGGCGCTGCTCGTACGGGCGGTCCACCACGCCCACCGGGACGGTGAGCTGGCCGCGGCCTCCCCAGTCTGCCGTGCAGAGCCCGTACGTCGGATGGGCGCTGAGCGCCGGCAGCAGCTCGCCGAGGCCGGGCGGGTCGGCCAGCGGCGGCAGCCAGACCTGGTGCGCCGGGCGGCCCTGCCCCGTGATCCGGTCGATCAGCACGTCGAGCATCGCCACGGCCTTGCCCTCGGCCGGCTGCTCCGGTTCCGGGGTGGCCGGCACCGGAACCTGCGGGTCCCGCACCGGGAGGTAGTCCACTCCGTACGGCACGATCCGCCGCTGGACCATCGCCTGTGAGGCCGCGGCCACCTGCCCCGGCGCCCGGTACGGCCCGGAGACGTACGCGGCCCGGAACCGGAGCATCGTGCTGGTGTCGGTCTTCAGGTAACCGTGGCCCGGGGCGTTCGGCAGCTCGTACGCGTCCGGCACGCCGAGCACGATCCGGCTCTCCACCGCGGAGAAGGTACGCAGACCGATCCGGTACGACAGGTGCGTGTCCAGACCGCGCAGCTTGCCCTCCTCCAGGCGCTGGCTGGCCAGCAGCAGGTGCACCCCGAGCGAGCGGCCCAGCCGGCCGATCATCACGAAGAGGTCGATGAAGTCGGGCTTCGCGGCGAGCAGCTCGCTGAACTCGTCACAGATGATGAGCAGGCTCGGCATCGGCTCCAGCGGCTCGCCGGCCGCCCGGGCCTTCTCGTAGTCGTACCTCGAGACGTAGTTGCCGGCCGCACGCAGCACCTCCTGCCGCCGGGTCATCTCGCCGGCGAGCGCGTCCCGCATAGGGTCGACCAGTGGCAGCTCGTCGGCGAGGTTGGTGATCACCGCGCTGGTGTGGGGCAGCGCCTCCAGGGAGGCGAAGGTCGCGCCGCCCTTGAAGTCGACCAGGACGAAGTTCAGCTCCTCCGAGGAGTGGGTGACCGCGAGCGCGCCGACGATCGTCCGGAGCAGCTCGCTCTTGCCGGAACCGGTGGCCCCGATGACCAGACCGTGCGGGCCCATGCCCTCGTGCGCGGACTCCTTGAAGTCCAGCTCCACCACGTTGCCGTCCGGCCCGACGCCGAGCGGGATGCGCAGCCGGTCCCGGTGGCTGCGTGGCCGCCAGCTCTGGTGGACGTCCAGCGTGGCGGCGTCGCCGACACCGAGCAGGTCGGGCAGCTCCATGCTGCGGGCCAGCGGCTCGTCGGCGGTGGCCTGCTGCTGGGAGAGCCGGAACGGGGCCAGCTGCCGCGCCAGCCCCTCGGCGGCGGAGGCGCTCAGCCGGTCGGGAGTGCCGAGCCGGGACGACGTGGTGCCGCGGACCAGTTCCAGCGAGGTGCCGTCGCCCACGTCGAGGCAGAGCAGCCAGCGGCCGGCGTCGCGCGGCACGGCGCCGGAAAGGTCGATGACGGTGGCACCGAGCAGGCCCGCCCCCATCAGCTGGCAGGTCGCCGAGACCTCGCCGCCGTCGATCACCACCACCAGGTGCGGCAGCGTCGTGAGCGGCTTCGCCTCCGGGGCGAAGCGGGGCCGGCCGGCCAGCTCGCCGGCGAGCGACTCCTCCGCCTCGGCCAGGCTCGGGAACACCAGCCGGTGCGCACCCGCCGCGTCACTTCGTCCACTGTGGTGGGCGTGCGGCAACCACTTCACCCAGTCCCAGGCGCCCTGGCGGTCGGGGGCCGCCACCACCGCGACGACCAGGTCGTCCGGCGCGTGGAAGGTCGCGAGTTGGCCGAGGGCGGCACGGGCCAGGTCCAGCACCGGCTCGCGGTCGCCGCGCAGCACCACCCGGCTGAACGCGCGCACCGACAGCGCGGTCGGCAGGTCCGGCACGGTCGAGTGGGCGCGCACGAACCGGCGCAACGCGATCGCGCTCATCGGCTCCAGGTCCTCGACCGGTTTGGTCTCGGGCGGCACGATCTCCACCGCGAGGCGCTGCGGGCCGGTGGCGATGCGGGTCTCGCCGAAGTCGTCCTCGGTGATCCGCCGCTCCCACAGCCGGCGCGACGCGGCGACCGACCACAGGGCGTCCGGCTCCGGGTGGCGCCACGCCATCGCGGCCCGCTGCTGCTCGGCGGCGCGCCGGGTGCGCTTGCGCATCTGCGCCAGGTACCGCATGTAGTCGCGGCGGTCGGCGTTGAGCTCCGCCTTGTCGTTGTTGCCGTGGCTCAGCGAGCCGATCGCCATCCCCAGCATCGAGATGCCGAAGAGACCACCGGCGACATACGTCATCATGCCGCCGCCACGTCCGGCGTAGAGGAACGCCATCGCGCCGACGCCGCAGACCATCGGCAGGATCATCAGCAGCTGACCCATCCCGCGCGGCGTCGGCTCCGGCAGTTCCGGCGGCGACTCCAGCAGGACCTCGCCCCGCGGCAGGGCCGGGCCCGCCTGGCGTGGCGGTCGGCGGAAAACCACCGTGCTCACGGTTGTCCCCTTCCCCCTGAGACGATCGCGCGGGCGGCCCGGGTCGTCGGGTGGGCATCGTACGCGCCCGCCATCGTAGGTAATCTCCCGTGGGCGTCACGGACCCGTGCGGCGCGGGCCCGGCCGGCCGGAGGACGAGCGAGGAGGCCACTGTGGCGACGAAGACGGCGACCGGTGGGCTGAGCCGGATCACCATCGTGGCGCCGCGCACCCGGATGGACCTGGCGCTGCCGTCCGACGTACCCCTGGCAGACCTGCTGCCCACGCTGCTGCGCTACGCCGGCGAGGACCTGGCGGACGAGGGCGTCCGGCACGGCGGCTGGCGCCTGGCGCGGCTCGGCGGGCCGCCGCTGGACGGGGGACGGACGGCCGCGCAGCTCGGCATCCGCGACGGCGAGGTCCTCTACTTCAACCCGCGCACCTCGGCCGCGCCGGAGATCGTCTTCGACGACGTGGTCGACGCGGTGGCGACCGCCACCAACCAGCGTCCGGGGGCCTGGCAGGTCGGCACCACGCGCGCCTTCGCGGTGCTCTTCGCGGCGGTGGCACTCGGCGGCGGCGCCCTGGCCGCGCTGTTCACCGGCCCACCGCAGCTTCCCGGCGCGCTCGCCGCGCTGCTCGTCGCGGTCGCGCTGCTGGTCGGCGCCGCGGTGCTGTCCCGGGCCGCCGCCGACAGCGCCACCGGGTCGGCGCTCGCCCTGGCCGGCCTGGGGTACGCGGCCGTCGGCGGCCTGCTGCTGCTGGCCGGCGACCGTACGCTGACCGAGCTGGCCGCCCCGCACGTGCTGCTCGCCGCCACGGCGGTCGTGCTCGGCGCGGCCGTGGCGGCGCTGGCCGTGGGGGACCGGCTGCCGGTGTTCTTCGGCGCGGGCGCGGTCGGCGCGGCCACCGCGGTCGGCGCGCTGCTCTGCCTGGCGTTCGGCATCGGCCCTGCGGCTGCCGCGGCGGTCGTGGCCGCCGTGGCGTTCGGGGCCGTCCCGGCGCTGCCCATGGCCGCGTACCGGCTGGCCCGGCTGCCCGTCCCGTCCATCCCCACCGGCCCGGAGGACCTGAAGACCGACAGCGAGTCCGTGGACGGGCGGCGGGTGCTCCAGCTCAGCGAACGCGCGGACGAGTTCCTCACCGGTCTGGTGTGGACGGTCTCGTTGCTGGTCCTGGGCGCCGAGCTGGTGCTCGCGCTGGACGGGCGGCTGCCGGCCGTCCTGCTCTGCCTCGTCCTGGCCCTGCTGTCCCTGCTGCGGGCGCGGCCGTTCCTCGGCCGGGCGCAGCGGACGCCGGTGCTGGTCGCGGGGACCGCCGGGCTCGGCCTGGCGGCCGCGGCCGCCTTCACGGACGGATCCGTGGCGCTGCGGCTCGGTCTCATCCTCGGCGGCCTGCTGCTCGCCGCCGTGGTGAGCCTGATCTACGGCCTCACGGTGGCCGGCAAGCGGATCTCCCCGGTGTGGGGTCGGCTGCTCGACATCGTGGAGATCCTGCTCATCATCGCGCTGGTACCGCTGGCCGTCTGGGTCGTCGGCCTCTACGGCTGGATCGTCAACCTCCGCCCCTGACCCGCGGGGAGCTGCCCGCGCGGACGGGGCACCGGCTCGCGCTCAGGCGGTCGGGGCGAGGGTGTCGACGCTTGCGGCCACCGGTGCGGTGGCGTAGACGCCGGGCGCGTGCTGGCCGTCCACCGGGCGGGACGGCGCACCGCACTTGCGGGCGACGTCCCGGACGACCTTCACCAGCGCCTCGACGTGGTTGTCGAGCGCCGCGACGCGTAGCAGCGGCGCTGCCAGCCGGCCGCCCGGCAGCACCCCGACAGCGAGCGTGTGCGACGGTGCGGAGGTCGCGGTGACCGCGTCCACGAGCGTGGCGTACGACGCCTCGGCGCGGGGCCGGAGGGTGAGGCAGCGCTGCGTCCAGCCGCCGCCGCGCAGCCCGGTCCAGGTCTCGGTGGGCGGGGCGGGCGCCAGGTCCAGCCCGGCCGCCGAGAGAACCGCGGCGCGCAGCTCGTCACGGCCGAGCGGGCGGTGGGCGAGGCCGGCCGCGGTCAGCGCCTTGCCCAGCCGGCCGACACCCGCCGAGAGCGTGCGGTGCACCCCGGGCATCCCGCCGCCGCGGCTGACCGACTCCACCCGGGCGTCGCGCACCGACAGCCGCAGCGCCACCCAGACCGTCCGGTGGGCGGCCGGGGGCGCGCCGGGCGCCGGGTACCAGACCAGGGTGTGCGACACCACCTGGGCGCGGGTCACCGGACCGCTGAACTCGGTGAGGACGCGGACCGCCCGGTCCACCACCGCGGCCTCGACCGGTCCGGGCCCGGACCGGCCCTGCACCGCCACGGCGGCGAACCAGCCCTGGGCGTCCTGTCCGACACCGAGCCGGGTACCCCGGTCGGTCAACTCGACGACGGTCAGCTCGGGCGCCAGCGGGGCCAGGCGGGGGTCGACCGCGGTGCCCGCCTTGACGCTGCTCCGCGCCCGCTCGGCGCGCCGGCGCAGGCGGCGGCGCAGCAGCAGGTCCTCGTACCACCAGCGGCCGCCCCGGCGGGCGAGCACGGCGACCACGACCAGGGCGGCGAGCACGGCGACGATCGGGGCGAGCCAGGTCGGCCCGCCCAGCGTCGCCGCGACCGCGAGGGCGCACAGCTCCAGGACGACGAGCTGCCCCACCGCGACGGGCCCGAGCCGACCCCGTCGGGGCGCCGGACCGGACGGGGCGGTGGCCGGCCGCTCCGCCCGGGCCGGTGCGCCGGTCTGCGGGGGGCGGCCCGGAGGCGCCTGAACCTGCGTCATCGGTGGCAGTCCTTCCTGGACGGACCGCGGCGGCGGCGTCACCGGCGCGGGCGGCGGTCCCGGTGGCCCGCCGACGGCCCCTTATCGTAGGGAAGCCCGCGGCGCCGACACGGACCCGATCGTCGCGGACCCACCCCCGCCGGAGGTTAGCCATGCGGACCCGCCGCGACCAGGTGCAGGCGTACCGCTTCGTCACCCGTCGGATCGTCTCGGCGCTGCTGTCGGGCGACCCGGAGACGAACAACCTGCCGATGCGGCGGCTCGGCATGGCGGTCTTCGGCAGCGTGATCGCCGCGGCGGTGGTGCTCGGCGGCGTCGGCGCGTACGGGCAGCTCACCGGCAACACGGCCCCGCTGGAGCAGAACACGCTGGTGATCGAGCGGGAGACCGGCGCGACGTACGTCTTCCTCGACGGCCAGTTGCATCCCACGCTCAACTACGCCTCGGCCCGCCTGATCCTCGGCGAGGCCGACCCCGAGATCCGCACGATGTCGCAGGCGTCGATCCGGGACCGGCCGCGCGGCCGTACGGTCGGCATCGTCGGCGCCCCCGACGCCCTGCCGGACCGGAAGTCCCTCACCGGACTGCCCTGGTCGGTCTGCGACGTGCCGGACGCGGCCGGCGCCGGCCGCTCGGCCACCCGCCTGGTGATCGACCGGGCGCTGCCCGGCGGCACGCCGCTCGGCGACCGGGCGGTGCTGGTCCAGGTCGACGGCCAGCGCCATCTGCTCACCGGCGACGCCCGGCTGCAGGTGGTTGGCGGTGACGCGGCGATCGCCGCTCTCCGGATGGCCGGGGCGCCCACGGTCGCCGTCGGCCAGCAGTTGCTCAACGCGGTGCCCGCCGGCCCGACCCTGCGCGAGCCGTCCATCCCGGGGGACGACGAACCGGGCCGGGTCCGGGTGGGCGGCTCGGAGGCCCGGATCGGTCAGGTCTTCCGGGCGGCGGGCCGGCACTACGTCCTCACCCGCGAGGGGCTGACCTCGATCGGTGAGGTGAGCGCGCTCCTGCTGCTGCGGGTCGGCGGGACAGTGACCGACATCACTCCGGATGAGGCGGGGCGGCTGCTGACCGATCAGCGCGTGGAGGCGGAGGGCCTCCCGCAGACCCTGCCCGCGCTGCACCCGGTCGCGCCGGGCCGGTCGGTGCTCTGCGCGACGTACCGCGCGGGCGCGGACGGCGGGCCGCCCACCACCACCATCGAGGTGTTCGACCGGGCCCCGGCCGAGCTGTCCGCCGACCGGGAGGGCCCGCTGCCGGTCCGGCAGTCCTTGCGGGACGGCGTACGCACGGCGGAGGCCGTGCTGCTTCCCGGCGGCAAGGGCGTGCTGGTCCAGGCCGCGACCGGCTCGGGGGAGAGCGGCGCACCCGCGCCCGGCGCCACCGTGCACCTGGTCACCCCCCAGGGGCTCCGCCACCCCCTCGGTCCCGGCGCGCAGACCGCGCTCGGGTACGAGGGAGTGACTCCGCTGGTCGTACCGGCCTCGCTGCTGGCGCTCATCCCCACCGGCCCCACTCTGGACCGGGAGGACGCGCTGACGCGGTACGCGCCGGCCGACCCGTCCCCGCCCGCGGCGCCGGCCGCGACCGGCTCGCCGGCCGCCGAATGACGGGACCCGGCCGTCGGTGGGTCGCCCGGCGTCGCCCCGGTCGACTAACCTGAGCGTCGCCAACGGTTATCGACTCACGACGTACGGGGATGCTGCCATGACCGGGCGCACGACAGTCGACCTGATGTCCCTTGAGGACTTCCACCGGAAGCTCGCCGACCGGCTGGCCGAGGCGGAGCGGGCGGTGCGCAAGCTCGACACCGAGATGCAGTGCCGGCCGCCGGCACTGGGCACGTTCGCCGACGCGACCGACAACGCCCGACGGTACAGCGACATCCACCTGGCCTACTCCCAGCACGTCGCCCGGCTGCGCACCGCCGTCGAGGCGGCGCAGAGCGCGACCGCCACGATCCTGGCCCGCTACCGCACGGCCGAGGCCCGCAACTCCGCCAACTCCGCCGACATCGCCGCCGCCCTCGCCGGGGTCGACGAGGCGATCACCCGGAAGGAGGAGCCGCGTGTCTGAGTACACCCAGCGCTACCAGCCCGAGAGCCACCAGGCCCTCTACGACGGCGTGATGGCCGGTCAGCCCGGTCAGATCGAGGGCGTCGCAGCACAGTGGACGACGCTGAAGGGCATCGTCGACGACCTCCGCCGCGAGCTCAACGGCGATCTGGAGAAGCTGGCCAACACGTGGACGGGCGAGGCGGGCCAGGAGTTCCAGCGCCGGCTGGGCTTCGTCGCCGCGTACGCGGAGTCGCTGGGCGAGGGCATGGCCGACGTGAGCCGCGGGCTGACCCTGATGGCCGACCACCTGCGCACCGCCCGGGAGCAGGCCGAGAGCCCGGCCGAGACCGACGACCACGACCAGGCGGTCTCCGGCGCGGCGAAGGGCGCGGTCTTCGGTGTGCCCGGCATGGTCGTCGGCGGGCTGCTCGGCCACCAGCAGGACAAGGCCGAGCAGGAGAAGGCGCACCAGCGGATGGTCAACGTGGTCTCCGAGCTGGCCGCCGGCTACGACCTTTCCGCGTACGGGCGGCTGGTGCCCCCACCGCCGCCACCACCGGACACGCCGGGTTCGGTCGACCGTGACGGCACGGCGCCGCGCAGCGGCCCGGCGGTCGGCACGCCGACGGCCGCGCCGACCGCGAGCGGGCTGTCCGCCCGCACGGGCGGGGCGACGGTCTCGACGCCCGACCGGGCGTCGGGCGGGCCCACGTCCGGCACCGGGGGCACGGCGAACCCGGCCGGGGGCGGCGCTGCGGGCACCGGGATGCTCGGCGCCGCACCCGTCGGCGGCACCTCGCTCGCCGGCGCCGACCCGCTGCTCGGCGGCGCGCTGGCCGGCGGTGCCGTCGCCGGCCTGGCCGCGCTGGGCCGGGGCGGCGGCGCGACGGCGACCCCGGGCACCGGCCCCGGCCTGACGTTCGGCACTCCGGGCGGCATTCCGGCCGGCGGAATCGTCGGCACCGGCGCGCTGGCCGGCTCCAGCGGCGCCGCACCCACCTCGGCCCGGCCCGCCGGCGGCACCGCCACACCGGACAGCCGGTCCGCGACCGGAATCGGCCGTAGCGTCGACGGCCGCCGCGGTGAGGGCTCCGGCCGGGACGCCGCCACCCGCCAGGGCACGGCTGCCAGTCGCGTGCCGGGTGACCGGGCGGTCAGCGGCATCGGGCGTACGGACGCGGGCCGCACGGCCGCCGCCGGCGCCCGCCCGGGCCTGCTCGGCGCCGGCCGTGGCAGCGACGACGAGCCGTCCGACGGGCGGCTGACCTGGCTCACCGAGGACGAGATGGTCTGGCGGGACGGCCCGGAGGGCGCGCCGCCGGTGCTCGGCAACTGATTCGTCAGGCACGCCCGGGAAGGGGCCACCCGGTCGGTGGCCCCTTCCGCGTGTCCGGAACACCGTCGGACGGGTGGTGCCGTGGGATTGATCGTGGTGACGCCCAGCGGACGGCGCGTGCTCGGCGGACGCCGGCACACCTGCGCCGGTCCCGCACTGGTCCACATCGCACACGTGGTCGCGGTCACCCGCTTCGGTGCCCGCCGAAGGCTGCGCCGGCCGCCGTCCGGCGATAGGTTTGTCGGGTGTCGTCCGTCGCGCCCGCCCGCCCGTTGTGGGGCGCCGTGCTGCGGTCGCTGCGCGAGGTGGCACGGCTGGCGGTCGTCGCGCTGGCGCTCGGCGCCGGGTTCGGTGGCGCCCCGGCCATCGCCACCGCCGCACCGCCGCCGGCGGTCGTCGAGGCGGCCCGACCGGGCATCGTGATCGACGCCGATCCCGTGGCGGCGTCCGGGCCGGCCGATGCGCCCACCCTGCGGACCAGCACCGTCGCGACGTGGGCCGCCGTGCCCGCGACGTGGGACGGGTCCACGCCGGCCGGCGGAGCCGTCGTCCGGCCGCTCGGCGAGCTGACCGTGAGCCGCGGTGTGGTCACCGACGGCCGGCACGAGCCGGCGGGCGAGCCGGGCGAGGGTGGAACCACCCGCCGGGGCCCGCCCACCGCCTGATCCGGCACCCCTGACGCGCGACGCGCGCTCCTCCTTCGGGTCGTGGAAGGGAACAAGCCCCGCGCGGGGCGCATCGTTCCCGGCTTCCCGCCGGCACACCGATCTCCTGCCCGTCACCGGGCCACCACAGTCGAGTTCGTCCTCCGACCGCAAGGTGTCACCTGATGCAGACCGTGCTCTCCGCCGTTCTCCTCGACGTTCCCCGTGCCGCCGTGATCTGGCTCAGCCTGCTCGCGGTGGTCGCCGTCACCGTTGCCGCCCTGCTGCTGCGGCCCGGCCGGCTGCGCCTCGGCGTCGGCGCCCGGATCCACCGTGCCGCGATGCCGAGCGAGTTGGAACGGGCGGCGGAGGAACGGGAGTTGAGCCGGTACGCCGGGGAGGTCGGCGTCGCCGCGGACCGGGCGGCGACCACCGCCCGCCGGCTGCGTACCGAGTGGCTGGCCGCGCAGGAGGGGGTCGAGTCGGCCTGGACGGCGTACCAGGAGGCGGAGGCCGAGGTGCACCGGTTGACCTCGGCTGCGGCGCTGCCCCTGCCGCGTACGGTCCGGACCCCGGCGGAGTACGCCGAGCGGGAGCGGTTCCTGCACCGGGCCGCGCGGGCCGCGTACGAGCGAGGTGAACTGTCGGTGGAGCAGCTCACCGCCGTCCTCGCCCATCAGGACGGGTGGGATCCCCGGCTGCACCCGGTCGAGCAGGAGCTGGTGCTGCGCCGGGCGGCCCGCGACAACCTCGCCGCCCGCCACTGTGCGGCCCGGGAGCGGGAGCAGGCGGCGTGGCGGGCCGCCGAGCGCGCCGCCGAGGCGGCACGCGCCCTGCGCACCGAGGCGTACGCGGCGACCCGCCGCCGCCCCGAGGAGCAACCGTCGGTGCTCGCGTTGATCGGCGGGCGCGAGCCGGAGCAGACCCGGGAGATTCCGGCGGTGACGCCGACGGCGGCGGTGGCCCGAGGCCGCGCGGCCGTCCCGGCCTACTGACCGCCTTGCGGTCCCGGCCTACCGGCCGCGCAGCCGACCGGGCCGTCCCCGCCTACCGGGCACCCGGCCGGCGGGTGACGGCTGGTGGGGTCGGCTGGCCGGGCAGCCCGGCGTCGCCGCGGTGGACGGCCCGCCGTTGGCGCACGAGACGGCCCAGGTAGAGCAGGGTGCCGGCCAGCACGGCCATGTCGTCCAGGTAGATCGGGTCGGGCAGCACGTCGACCGGCAGGATCGTGTAGATCAGCGCGCCGTAGAAGGCGACCCGGCCCCCGACGCCGAGGTCGCCGAGCATGCGACGCATGCGGAACACCCGGATGGCCAGCAGCACGGCGCCGACGAGCGTGGCGACCGCCACGACGCCGAGGATCAGCCAGGCCTCCCGCGACACACCAGTCACGCTAGCCCAACCCGGCCACCCTCGCCCGGCGCACGCTGCCGCTCCCGCCCGTGGCCCGGCACCGCTCGCCGTGATCCTGGAGTGGCGGTGCCCGGCGAACCCGGCATGCGGGGGCAGACCGCCCGCTGCGGGTCGATGATCGACGGGACGGGCGGCGTGGGAGGATCGGACCGGCCGGACGGAGGGGGAAGCGGGTGGAGCTGCGGGATCCGCGGGTTGTCGAGTTCAGCCGGGAGCGGCACCTCGCCACGTTGACCACGCTGCGCGCCGACGGCACCCCGCACGTCGTACCGGTGGGGGTCACGCTCGACCCGGCCGCCGGTCTGGCCCGCGTCATCACCAGCGGGACGTCCCTCAAGGCCCGGCACGTGGCCGCCGCGGGCGCCGAGGGCGCTCCGGTGGCGGTGTGCCAGGTGGACGGCCGGCGCTGGCTCACCATCGAGGGCCGGGCGGTCGTGCGATCCGACCCGGCGGCGGTGGCCGAGGCCGAGCGCCGGTACGCCGAGCGCTACCGCACCCCGCGCCCCAATCCGGCCCGGGTCGTCATCGAGATCACCGTGACGCGCCTGCTGGGAAGCCTGTGACCGGCTGACCGGATGCGCCCAGTTGGGCGCACGAGCCGCCTGGCCCCCTCGCCGCACCCCGAGCACAGGCGTACCGCGTGACCGGCGCCACCCGTACCCCGGAATCCCCGCCCTTCCCCTGCTGTTGTCTCCTCCGGTGGTCGAACCCGACGCGAATCGCGTCCGGGCCGGCCCGTTGCAGAACCGGTGTGCCCGCGGGCCGTCCCGCCCCGGGCTTTCACGTAGCTGAGCCGAGCGCCTTTCCTGGTGCTTGCCGTCTCCGGCCCGCCGGAGGCGTCAGACCCCCCGAATGGAGCCCGACTTATGAGTCTCATCGCGAAGAAGAGTGGCCTGTCCGTCGCCTGCCTGCTCGTCGCCGGCGGGTGCGTCGTCGGGCCGACCGCCAGCGCCCACGCCGCCCCGGCCGGCACCGACCCGATCACGTCGGTCCGGGCCGACAAGGGAGACCGGAACGACAAGCCGGGCCGGGACAAGCGGGCCGAGCGCATGCTGGGCATCGAGTACGAGGCCCAGCCCAACTTCTACTACTGCGGCCCGGCCGCGACCCGGATCGCGCTGTCGGCGCAGGGCAAGGCGCTGCCGCAGGACGAGGTCGCGAAGATGCTGGGCACCACCGAGGCCGGTACCGACTCGGCGCTGGACACCACCCGGGTGCTCAACGAGCTGACCGGTGGGAAGTACCGGACCACCGAGATCCGGGGCCCGCTGGCCAAGCCGGAGGAGGTCGACCGGCTGCGGAAGGACATGCTCGACGCGGTGGACGCTGGGCGTCCGGTCGTGGCGAACGTCAAGGGCACGGCCGTCGACACCGACGGCGCCCCGCACTCGTACGAGGGCGGCCACTACCTGACCCTGGTGGGCTACCGCGACGGCGGTGACCTCGTCCGCATCGCCGACCCGGCCGCGCCGCAGGGCGAGTACTGGATGACCCTGGAGAAGGTCGCGAACTGGATCGCGGAGCGCGGCTACTCCTCCTGACCGGTCACGGGC
The DNA here is from genome assembly GCF_040704235.1 of Micromonospora sp. NPDC047707. Lineage (NCBI taxonomy): Bacteria > Bacillati > Actinomycetota > Actinomycetes > Micromonosporales > Micromonosporaceae > Micromonospora > Micromonospora sp. NPDC047707. The sequence continues at coordinate 11,499 of NZ_JBEYSU010000023.1, read as the reverse complement.
CGGCCTCCCCTCACCGGGGAGGTCGGCCCGTCGGCGTCTCCGGGGACGGTCCGAGCGGTGGCCGCGTCGCCCAGCCGCGCCGGCCGTCGCCGCGCTCGGGATGCCGGCGCCCGCCGGTCAACGGGTGACGGTCCACCCCCGGCTGACCTCGTGGATCAGCCCGGCGAGCAGCGCGGTGCGGGGGACGACGGAGTCCAGGTCCAGCCACTCGGCCGGGCTGTGGTCGGCGCCGCCGACCGGGCCCAGCCCGTCGAGCACCGCCGCGCCGGCCTCGGCCAGCAGGTTCGCGTCGGCGCAGCCGCCGGTGGCCGTGTGCGACACCGGTACACCCAGCCCGGCACCCACCTTGGCGGCCAGCTCGGCCAACCGGTGGCCGGCCGGCCCGTGCTCCCACGGCGGGGTGGGCGCGTGCACCGCCAGGTCGGCGCGTACGCCGGCGACCTGCGGCTCGCCGACCAGGCGGCGGATCTCGGCGAGGGCGGCCTCGTACTCGCGGGTGTGCCACGCCCGTAGGTCGACCAGCATCCGCGCCCGGTCGGGGACCACGTTGGGCCGGTCTCCCGAGGCGAGGTGCCCGACGTTGACCGTCACTCCGGGCCATCGACCGTTGAGGGCGTCCAGCGCGACGGCCAACCGCGCGGCGGCGACCAGCGCGTTCGCGCCCCGCTCCGGTTCGATGCCGGCGTGCGCGGCACGGCCCCGGAGGGTCACCTCCAGGTCGGCGACGCCCTTGCGGGCGGAGACCAGGTCGCCGTTGTCGCGGGCGCACTCCAGGCAGAGCGCCACGTCGGCCTCGGCGCCGAGGGTACGCAGCAGCGGCCGGCTCCCCGGGGAGCCGATCTCCTCGTCCGGGGTGCAGACGAGCAGCAGCTCGCCGTACCCGTCGAGGCCGAGGTCGGCCAGCACCTCGACGGCGGCCAGGCCGGCGAGCACGCCGCCCTTGTCGTCGCTGACCCCCGGCCCGTACGCCCGGCCGTCCTGCACGCGGAACGGGCGGGCGGCGGCGGTCCCCGCCGGGAACACGGTGTCCAGGTGGCCGACGAGCAGGATCCGCCGGTCACCGCGCCCACGTCGGCGGCCGACCAGCACGTCGCCGAGGGGCGTGCCGCCCGGGTGGGTGACCGGCTCACGCTCGACCGCCAGGCCGGCCGCGAGGCACCAGGTCTGCACCAGGTCGGCGACCTGGCGCAGGCCGTCCACGTGACCGGATCCGGAGTCGACGGCGACGAGTTGGGCGAGCCGCTGGTGGTACGACGCGAGCCGGTCGCCGGCCGCGGCGAGCAGCTCGGCGCTCTCCACCACCGGGTTGTGGACGCTCACAGGACCTTGTCCAGGAACGCGCGGGTGCGGGCGTGCCTCGGGTCGCCCAGCACCTCGTCGGGCGGGCCGGCCTCCACCACGACCCCGCCGTCGAGGAACGCGACGGTGTCGGCGACCTCGCGGGCGAAGCCCATCTCGTGGGTCACCACGACCATGGTCATGCCGTCGGCGGCGAGGCTCTTCATGACATCGAGCACGTCGCCGACGAGTTCCGGGTCGAGGGCCGACGTTGGCTCGTCGAAGAGCATCAGCTTCGGGTGCATGGCCAGCGCCCGGGCGATGGCCACCCGCTGCTGCTGGCCGCCGGAGAGCTGGGTCGGGTAGGCGGTCGCCTTCTCCGCCAGGCCGACGCGCTCCAGCAGGGCCAGCGCCTCGGCGCGGGCCTTCTCGCGCGGGACGCCGAGGACGCGCAGCGGCGCCTCCATGACGTTGCCCAGTGCGGTCAGGTGGGGGAAGAGGTTGAACCGCTGGAACACCATGCCGATGTCGCGTCGGCGGCGGGCGACCTCGCGGGTCTTCAGCTCGTAGAGCTTGTCGCCCTGCCGGCGGTAGCCGACCAGCTCGCCGTCGACCCAGAGCTGCCCGCCGTCGATGCGTTCGAGGTGGTTGACGCAGCGTAGGAAGGTGGACTTGCCGGAGCCGGAGGGGCCGAGCAGGCAGGCGACCTCGCCGGGCGCGACGGTGAGGTCGATGCCCTTGAGCACCTCGACGTGGCCGAACCGCTTGGTGACGCCCTCGGCCTTCACCATCGGACGGGTCGCCGTAGCCACCGTCCCGTCGGTCGCCGTCATCGGACTCCTCCCCGGGCGAAGCCGCGCCCGAACCGGCGCTCGATCAACCACTGGCCGGCCGAGAGCAGGCTGACCAGTGCGAGGTACCAGATCGCCGCCACCACGAGCAGCGGGATCACCTTGTAGTTGCCCTGGTAGACGGTCTGCACGGCGGTCATCAGGTCGCGACCGGCGATGATCGAGACCAGCGCGGTGGACTTCAGCATGGTGATGGTCTCGTTGCCCATCGGCGGGATGATGACCCGCATCGCCTGGGGCAGCACCACCCGGCGCAGGGTCAGCGCCGGGCTCATGCCGAGGGCGGCGGCGGCCTCGCTCTGGCCGGCGTCGACGGCGAGGATGCCGCCGCGGATGACCTCGGCGGCGTACGCCATCTCGTTGAGCGACAGGGCCAGCACGGCGGCGACGGTGCCGGTGACGACCACGCTGGTCGGCTGGTCGAAGAGCACCGTGCCGGTGAACGGCACGCTCAGCGTGAGCCGGGGGAAGAGCGCATCGAGGAAGCCGAAGAAGATGATCTGCACCAGCAGTGGCGTGCCGCGGAACACCCAGATGAAGGCCCAGGAGACACCGCGCAGCACGGGATTGGCCGACAGCCGCATCACCGCGAGCAGGACGCCGCCGGCCGTGCCGAGCAGCATCGCCAGCAGGGTCAGCCAGAGCGTCGTGACGACGCCGTCGAGGATGTAGTCCTTGAAGAGGTACGCGCCGATGGTGGCGGGTTCGAGGTTGGGGCTGTCCAGCAGCGCCCGGAGGAAGAGGGCCGCCACGCCGGCCACGAGGATCGCGGTCAGCCAGCGACCGTAGTGCCGGACGGGGACGACCCGTACGGTCTCGGTGTCGCTCGTCATTGAGGTGCCTCCAGCGGGGACGGGTGCGGCGGTCGCCGGGCGCGCCTTCCGGGCCCGCCCTCACGGAGTCGGAAGGGCGCCCGGCGACCGCGGTTCAGGGGGTCGCCTCCGCCGTGCTCAGTCGATGGCCTGGTCGATCGTGGCCTGCTTGACGGCGATCGGCTCCTGCTTCCACCGGGCGAGGATCTTGGTGTACGTGCCGTCGTCGATCAGCGACTGCACGGCGGCCCGGTACGCCTCGGCCAGCTCCTTCTTCGCCTTGAGGAAGCCGAAGCCGTTGGGGCTGGCCAGCCACCCGTTCGGGGCGGACGGGTCGTCGACCAGCTCGGCCTTGCCGGTCAGGGTGGGGGCGACGTCCACCAGGTTGACCTTGGTGGCGGCGACCACGTCGACGTTGCCGGCGATCAGCGCCTGCACCGCCTGCGGGTTCTCCGGGTACTCCTTGACGTCGACGGCCTTACCGGCGCAGCTGGCCTTGCTGTACTCGGCGAGGTTCTTCGCCTGGTTGCTGGCCTTCTGCACGGCGACCTTGCGGCCGCACAGGTCGGCGACGGTCTTCACGCCCAGCGGGTTGCCCGTCCTGACCAGGAAGCCGGTGCCGGAGGCCGAGTAGTCGACGAAGGTCGCCACCTGCTGGCGCTCCTTCTTGTCGGTGATGCCGCCGACGATCGCGTCGTACTTGGCGGCCTGCAGCCCCGGCACCAGGCCGTCGAACGGCTGCTGGCTGAAGGTGGCCTTGACGCCCAGCCGGGCGGAGGCGGCCATGAACAGGTCGTAGTCCAGGCCCTTGAACTCGTCGGTGCGGCCCTCGGTCCTGAAGTCGATGAAGGGCTGGTAGGGGGCGTTGGTGGCGACGGTGAGGGTGCCCCGGCCGCGGACGTCGGCGGGGACCCTCTCGGCGAGCTCGGTGTCGGTGGTGACCTCGCCGACACCCTCGATGGTGACGGTGACGGTCGTGACGTCCTCGCCGGCCGCTGCGGTGGAGGTTTCACCACCGCAGCCGGCGGTGCCGGCGAGGAGGGCCGTGGCCGCGGCGGCCAGGGCGAACTGACGGATGCGCATGGGGTGTCCTTCCGGGGGCCAGACGAACCAGCCCCCGGACTGTAACGCTCATTACGATCGTTGTGAAGTTACAAGTTTCTGTAACGCGAGGTCAGCTCTCCTCGAACGTCTGCTGCGCCTGCTCCATCGCTTTCAGGCGCTTGCCGGCGATCGGCCCGAGCCGGTCCATCAGAGCGGCCACCAGCGTCTCCACCAGCGCCAAGGTCGGCACGAAGCTGTCGTACGGCGACGGCGACTCGACCCGGCTGGGCAGGACCACCTCGGCCAGACCGGCCACCGGGGAGAGCCACCGGTCGGTGAACAGGACTATCCGGGCGCCGCGGGCGGTGACCTCGCGGGCGAGGGCGAGGGTCGGCTCCTCGTAGCGGCGGAAGTCGAACAGCGCGAAGAGATCCCGCCGGCCCACGTCGACCAGCATGTCGGTCCGTTCGACGGGGGTGGCCGGGAGCAGGCGGCTGTTGCCCCGCACCTGCATCAGGTGCAGCACCAGGTAGTGCGCGAGCAGGCCGGAGAACCGGCCACCGGCGGCGGTGATCCGCAGCTGCTGGTCGGCGAAGAGGCGGACGGCGGCGTCCAGTTCGCCCTGCGGCAACTCGGCCAGGGTGCCGGCGACCGCGTCCGGCAGGCTGGCCGCGGCCCGGGACCGCGCTCCGGCCAGCGGGACGCCGGTACGCTCCGCCGCGCGGTACGCGGTCAACGGCGAGGTTTCCCGCTCGGCCAGTTCGTCCCGCAGGGCGCGCTGGAACTCCGGATAGCCGCCGAAGCCGAGTCGGCTCAGGAAGCGCAGGACCGTCGGCGCGCTCACCTCGGCCCGCTCGGCGAGCGAGGCCACCGTGCCCAACCCGGCGGCCGGGTACGACGCCAGCAACGCCCGCGCCACTCGCCGTTCCGCCGGGCTGCACTCACCGAGGCGCTGCCGGATCAGGGCCGCCACCCCCGGATGGTCCGGACCGGTGGCGGCCTGGTCGTCGGCCGGACGGCCGGGATCGCCGGCAAGATCGGAGGTCGACACGCGCTGAGCCTAACCGTCGACCGACGTCGTCCGGCCTCCTCACGGCCGCCGGGCGCCGCGCAGCGCCGCCCGGTTCGAATGGGATCAGGACTTGGACACGGTGCAGGTGTAGTCGGCGGTACCGGAGCCGGAGTACGCCTCGACCTCGACGTAGTAGGTGGCCGACCCCGAGGACGTCCGGGTGAAGGAGGCCGACTCGTCCACCCCCGCGCCGTCGTTCACCGAGCGGACCACCGTGCTCCCGTTGGAGGTCAGCAGGTACAGGTCGGCGTCGTACGCGGACGGGACGGCGCAGCTCACGCCGAGCGTCTGTCCGCTGGCGAGGCTCACCTTGAAGTAGTCGCGGTCGCTGCTGCTCTTCATGTCACCGGTGACGGTCAGCGGGTAGCTGTTGCCGGTGACGTCGTTGGCGGCGTTGCGCGTGTCGTTCGGCTCGACCTCGGTGTAGCTGGATCCGCCACCGGGTGGCGGCGGCGTCGAGCAGTCGGTGACCGGGGTACCACTGTAGAGGTTGCTGCTCGGGACCCCGTTGGTCACGCTCTTCAGGTAGTAGCCGCAGGTCGGCCGGTTGGCGAAATCGTAGGTCTGCCCGTTGGACAGCCGCCAGATCTTGAAGTTCGAGAACGTCAACGGCTGCCCGGCGACGGCCACCTCCGGCTGGTGGTCGCCGAGGACCACGTACGCGCTGGTGCCGCTCAGCGTCGCCCGTCCGTTCCGGTCGACGAACAGCGAGCCGCCCTCCTCGACGCCGACGCCCCAGGCGGCACCGCCACTGGTGCGTCCGTCCTTGATGGCCCGGGCCACGAAGGCCATCGTCCGGCCCATCCGGTCCCGCGCGACGAAGTGCGAGTCGTTGATCGTGTTGGCGAAGTTCGGCCAGCGGAACATGCCGGTGGTGAAGGTCATCGACCGGTCGTACGGGTTGTCCAACGCGATCGAGGAGGTGGCGCTGCCGTCGCATGCGTCGTACACGATGTCGCTGTTGATGTGGTGGCCGGCGCTGCCACCGCCGACGCCGCCGCCCTTGGCCACGACGGATTCGACGGACGCCTCCAGCAGAGTCCCCTTCCACGCGGCGTAGCGGCACTGGTCGCCACCGGCGAAGTAGACGAACTCGGCGTTGCGGACGTCCGCGTTGACCTGGCTGTTGTTGCCGTCGTTCGAACTCGTCAGGGTCAGCGTGGTGCACGAGTTCACGCCGGACAGACCCATGATGTCGTCGCACTCGGGCGTGCCGCCGTCCGAGCCCGCCAGCACGGCCACGTCGATCGAGCCGGCGCCGCCACGGATCGCGTTGATCGCCTGGGTCATCGTGGCGGCCACCACGCCGCCGGATCCGTTGAACGTGTAGGCCGGGCCGGACCACGACGCCCGGCTGACGTCGGTCGAGCTGCCCTGCCGGTCGCGGATGACCTGGGCGTGGGCCGCGGGCACGCCGATCGGCGCGATGGTGGCGGCGAGGCTGACGGCGGCGAGGACCGCCGTGCGGGTGCGGACGGGGTTGTGGCGGGCACGGGACATGGGCACCTCCGGGGGGCCACGGATCGATGAAACAGAAGTTACATCCATTAATCTTTAACCTCAATAAGTAACCGTTGTTACATGCGCATGACGAGCCCGGGCGTAGCGGAAGGAGGGCCCCCGGCACCCCCGGGGGCCCTCCGGTGCTCACTTCGCGCCGATGCCGATCACGACGTCGGCGAACGCCGTCGACCCACCGGCCCGGTACGCGACGAAGCCGCGGCCCCGGGTCAGCGTCGCCTCCCACTGCGGGTCGTTCTCCCACGACACGTCGGACACCGACGCGCAGCCGGCGTTGTCGACCAGCCCTTCGGCGAGGTTGACCAGGCCGTAGTTCCAGAAGACGTCCCCGGAGGGCGTCACGTCACAGGTGTCCGCGCCGGTCACCCGCTGCTTGCCCGGACCGAAGACCGGCTGCCAGCGGTCGGCGCGGTACCCGTCGCCCCCGGTCAGCCGCGTCCACCGCACGCCCTCGACGCCCCACACCGGGGTACCGGTCACCCGCGCCCGGCGCAGGTCCAGCACGGTCACGCCATGCTGGCCGACGACCCGCAACTGCTGATGCCGCGAGCCGACGCCGGTCACCACCAGAGCGGTGTTCTCGTCGAGGCCGAAGACCCGGTGGTTGCGGGTGTCCGACGCGAGCCGGATCGACCGGGCCTCCCGGCCCCGCCGGGAGAAGTGCGTGTCCAGAAGGCCGTCGGTGAAGAACCCGAACCCGCCCTTGGGGAGGTAACCGAGGATGCTCGAATCCTCGAAGTACCCCGGCCTGGCGCCGTCGCGCAGTCCCGGGTCGACCGAGCCGCCGGTGATCATGTCGCGACCGGCCATGATCTGGGCACCGGCGCTCGTGCCGGCGACCACCGCGCCCTGCCGCAACTTGCGGCGGACCACGGCCAGCGCCGCCGAGTCCCGCTGGGCCGCACCCCGGGTCATCGTGGTGACGTACCGGTACTGGTCGCCGCCGCCGAAGAAGAAGCCGGTCATCGAGTTGATCTGGGCGACCACGGCGGGTTCGTCGGCCTTCTCGGGATGGTCCAGGTCGATCGGGATCCACTGCGCGTCGGCGGCGCCGAAGCTCTTGAGGATCTTCGCGTAGTACTCGCCGTTGCAGACGCTGTTGTTGCAGTCGGGGGTGCCGGCGTCCGGGTCCTCCGACGGCACCGGGGCCGCCGCGGTGAAGATCCCGATCCGAGCCTTGCCGGGGCCACCGGCGAGCCGGACGATACCGCCGTAGATGGCGGCGTTGTCGTCGGCGAGGGCGCCACCGACCAGCACCAGGCTGCCGCCCGTGCGGTGGTGGGACGGGCCGGCCGCGGCGGCGGCCGGGGCCAGGGGGACGCTCAGCGCGACCGCCGTGACAGCACCGACCCCAAGGGCCAGCAGACGATTCAAGGGCATGGCTGCTCCTCACAGGGACCGTGAGGGCGGGCCGCGCCGAGCGTACGGCAGCCCGGACGGCGATGACAACGGGCGCGCGGACGACGCCGGTGGGTTCGACCGGCGGCCCCGGGGTAGGAGGGCCCGCACCGATTCCGCAACCGGTAAGGGGCACGACATGACCGACACCCAGACCACGGGACCCGACGTCCTCGACGTCCTCATCACCGACCACCGCGAGGTCGAGGTCCTCTTCGTCGAGCTGGAGAACCGGCAGGGCACCCCCGAGCACCGCCGGCACCTGGCCGACGTGGTGATCGCCGAGTTGGTCCGCCACGCGGTCGCCGAGGAGATGTACGTCTACCCGGCCGCCCGCAAGGCGCTGCCGGACGGCGACCAGATCGCCGAACACGAGATCGCCGAGCACTCCGACGCCGAGCGGACCATGAAGGACCTGGAGTCGGCGGACCCCAGCGACCCCCGGTTCGACGAACTGCTCGCCCACCTCACCCGTACGATCCGGCACCACGTGCAGGACGAGGAGTCCGACCTCTTCCCCCGGCTGCGGGCCGCGATGGCCCACGAGGAACTGATGGAGCTGGCCGGCAAGGTCGGGGCGGCCAAGAAGGCCGCGCCGACCCGGCCACACCCGGCCGCTCCGGACCGGCCCCCGGCGAACAAGCTGCTCGCCCCGGGCACCGGCCTCGTGGACCGGGTACGGGACGCGCTGAGCGGTCGCCCGACCACGATGACGGAGCTGCGCGACAGGGAAAGCTGACGCAGACGATCCCGGGCCGCCCCGCAGGGGGACGGCCCGGGATCGGGTACGCCGGTCAGCGGGCCTGGTCGCCCTGGCCGGTACGTGCCTGGGCCATGTCCACGCCCTTGTCGGTCTGCTCGTCGTACTTGCCGCCGGTGCGCTGGTCAGCCTGTTCGCCGGCCTTCTCCAGCCCCTGGTCGACCTGCTTGTCGTGCTTGTCCGCGAAGTCCTTGGCCTTGTCCATGAAGTCGCTCACGGCGGATCCTCCTCGAATCGGGGTTCGGTCCCCCGCGTTCCCTGGGGCGGATGGCACAAACGCGGACGTGCGGTACCGCACCGGCCCCACTGCTCCACGTGTCGGGCGTCGCCCGCAGGGCCGGCGGCGACGTCACCGCCCGGCCGCGCCGCGACTCGCGCCGCGACGCCGGCCGAGGGCCTAGCGTGGGTGTCGCGGGAGCGCTGTCCGGGTACCGACTCGCCCGGAGATCGAGGAGGGCCGAGTGGTCGACGACGGACGGACGACTGAGGAGTCGAGGGACCGGGGGCCCCGGGCAGCGTGGGCCGGCCTGCCCTGGTTGGTTCGCTCCGCGGTGCTGTGGAGCGCGTGCCTGGTGGTGGTGGCCGCCGGGCTGTACCTGCTGGGCCGGATCGCGGTGCTGCTGGCGCCGCTCGCCATCGCGGTGGCGGCCACCCTCTTCCTGACCGCGATGCTCGACCCGGTGCAACGGCTGCTGCGCCGGCTGCGACTGCCGGGATCCCTCGCCGCGCTGCTGACAGTGGTGCTGCTGATCGGTGCCCTCGTCGGTGTCGGGGCTCTGGTGTGGAACCTGACGGCGGAGCAGTTCGACAAGCTGAGCGCCGAGCTGATCCGGGGCGTGCAGGAGACGCGGAACTTCGTGACCCGCACCCTGCCGGTCACCGACCAGCAGCTCGACCGGCTGATCGAGCAGGCCCGGCAGGCGGCCGGCGGAGGCGGCGGCCTCGACCCGGTGTCCGGCGCGCGCACCGCCGCCGAGGTGCTCGGATCCGCCCTGCTCGCGCTGGTGCTGCTCTTCTTCCTGCTCAAGGACGGCCGCTCGATGTGGCGGTGGGTGCTCGACCGGATGACCGGGCCGAACCGGACGGTCGCCGCCGAGGCCGGCCGGAACGGCTGGCACACGCTCGGCGCGTACAGCCGGGGCACGCTGATGATCGCGGCGATCGACGCCATCGGCATCGGGCTCGCCCTGGTGCTGCTCGGGGTGCCGCTGGCGTTCCCGCTCGCGCTGATCGTCTTCTTCGGCGCGTTCATCCCGATCATCGGCGCGACGGTGACCGGCGCGATGGCGGTGCTGGTGGCGCTCGCGGCCAATGGCCCGGTCACCGCCCTGCTGGTGCTGGCCGCCGTGATCGCGGTGCAGCAGATCGAGGGCAACCTGCTGGAACCGCTGATCATGAAGCGACAGGTGAACCTGCACCCGGTCGTCATCCTGGTCGCGGTCACCGCCGGCACTCTGATCGCCGGCATCGCCGGCGCCTTCGTGGCCGTCCCGATCACGGCGGTGCTCTGGCGGGTGGTCGACACCGTCCAACAGCACCGCGCCGCCCCCTCGTCCGGTGCGTCAGCGTAGGTGGGTGGTGAACCAGGTCGCCGCCTCGTGGGCGACCTGTTCCAGGGCACCGGGCTCCTCGAAGAGGTGGGTGGCGCCGGGGACGATCGTCAGCTCGGCCGTCTCCGGGAGCGCGTCCTGGGCCTGCTCGTTCAGGGCGATCACCTGCTCGTCGAGGCCACCCACCAGCAGCAGGGTCGGGGCGCGGACCGTCCCGAGCGCCGGGCCCGCGAGGTCCGGCCGGCCGCCCCGGGACACCACGGCCCCGACCAGGTCGGGGCGCTCGGCAGCGGCCACGAGCGCCGCGGCCGCACCCGTACTGGCGCCGAACAGCCCGATCGGCACCGCACCGAACGGCCGCTCGGCGGCGAGCCAGTCGACGATCGCCGCCAGCCGGCGGGCGAGCAGGCCGATGTCGAAGCGCAGCTCGGCGGTACGGGCGTCGACCGCGTCCTCGGCGGGGGTCAGCAGGTCCACCAGAACGGTGCCGAGGGCGCTCCGGTTGAGCACGTGAGCCACCGCCACGTTGCGCGGACTGTGCCGGGAGCTTCCGCTGCCGTGCGCGAAGGCCACCACTCCCACCGGTTCCGCCGGCACCAGCAGGTCCGCCGTGAGGCGGGCCTCCCCCGCCGGGATCGTCACCTCGCTGCTCCCCACATCCATACCCCCACATTCCCACCCACCCCACCGCCATGCGTGCAAGGAACGGCCCCCTGTTAACGCCTCCGGTAGAGAAAGGGCCCCTTGTTAACACCCGCCCGCCGGGAGCCGCCTGCGCGTTTGCCCGTCGGCGCGCCGGGAAGGCGGTGGGCGACCGCAGACCGTACCGGCGCGCACCGCGCCCCCGACGGATCGCGAGGATCGCCATGGCGCAGCAGCAGCGAGGGTCCCGGCAGCAGCCGGCAGAGCGGGACCGACGGGAACAGGACGCCGAGCGCAACCGGGACTGGGCGGACGAGGCGGCGCAGGCGCGTACCGCTGACGATCCGCGGGCGATGGCGCCCCGCGACGCGGCGGGTCGCCCGTCGCAGGGCAGAGCGCTCTGACCCGGCACGTGTGTTAAGAAGGGGCCCTTCCTCTACCGGAGGCGTTAACAGGGGCCCCTTCCTTGCATCCCGCTAGACGAGTGATTCCCAACTCTGGGTTGAGCGGCGTGGCAGGTTGACCAGCGCAAGTAGAGAGGGCATCGATGGTCGTTTGTGAAGACAGACCT